>JAVBLF010000088.1:0-20406 GCA_031553675.1 Eubacteriales bacterium
GGGCATCCCGGGGCGCTGCGGTGGTGGAAAGTTTTTGGCCGACTTTTTTCAAAAAGTCGGAAGAAAAAAGAAAAAAACACTCTTTCCTTTCTTGACGCATGCGAAAGTATCCGGTACAATAAACTGGTTGCGCCGTGCGCAGCGCTATTTTACGGCGTTTCCTACGACGCCGATGGGATGATGCAGGAGGTTGCCGGCGCCATCCGGGTAATTCCTGCGGACCAAGTCCGACAATCGGACGACCGCCCAAACCGGCTCGCGATGCGGCCGCGCAAATTTTCCGCGCGACACACACGGCCGAGTGTATTTGAGTGAGGAGGAAACAATATGGCAAGCCAAAAGATCCGGATCAAGCTCAAAGCCTACGAAAACAAGCTCATCGATCAATCCGCCGAAAAGATCGTCGAGACAGCCAAACGTACCGGCGCGAGCGTTTCCGGCCCCATTCCGCTTCCGACGGAAAAGGAAATCGTCACCATTCTCCGCGCGCCCCACAAGTACAAAGACGCGCGCGAGCAATTCGAGCTGCGCACCCACAAGCGCCTGATCGACATCCTCAGCCCCAGCAGCAAGACCGTTGACGCGCTGATGAAGATCGACCTGCCCGCGGGTGTCGACATCGAAATCAAACTGTAATGACGCTTAGAATCGGAGGTGGACATCGATTATGAAAAAAGCGATTTTGGGCAAAAAGCTCGGCATGACGCAGATCTTCATGGAAGACGGCACCATGCTTCCGGTCACCGTGATCGAAGCGGGCCCCTGTGACGTCGTCCAGAAAAAGAGCAAAGAAACCGACGGCTACGAAGCCATCCAGGTCGGTTTCGGCGTCAAGCGCGAGCGCCTCTTCAATAAGCCCACGAAGGGCCACTTCGCCAAGGCCAGCGTAGCCCCGCGCCGCTGGCTGCGCGAATTCAAGCTCGAAGACACGGCTTCCTACGAAGTCGGACAAGTCATCAAAGCCGACATCTTCTCCGCCGGCGACAAGATCGACGTTTCGGGCGTCAGCAAGGGCAAGGGCTACGCCGGCGTCATCAAGCGCCACAACGCCGCCCGCAGCCGCATGAGCCACGGCGGCGGCCCCGTCCATCGAAGCCCGGGCTCCATGGGCTCGACCGCTTCGCCAGGACGCGTCTTCAAGCTCAAAAACCTCGCCGGCCAGATGGGCCACGAAAACGTCACCATTCAAAACCTCGAGATCGTGCGCGTCGACGCGGAACGCAATTTCCTTCTCGTCAAGGGCGCCGTCCCCGGCCCCAAGGGCGGTCTCGTCGCGGTCAAAGAGACCTTGAAAGTCAACGCTGCGAAGTAATGGAAAGGAGATGAGCGCCATGCCGAAACTCGCATTGTACAACATGTCCGGCGCCACGGTCGGCGAGATCGAGCTCTCCGACGCTGTCTTCGGCGTCGAAGTCAATCCGCACGTCCTGCATCAGGTCGTCGTCGCCCACCTCGCCAACCGCCGACAGGGCACACAGTCAGCCCTGACCCGCGCCGAAGTCCGCGGCGGCGGCATCAAGCCCTACCGCCAAAAAGGCACCGGCCGCGCCCGCCAGGGCTCGACCCGCTCGCCCCAGTGGCGTCACGGCGGCGTCGTGTTCGCGCCGAAGCCCCGCGACTACCGCGTGAGCGTCAACAAGAAAGTTCGCCGCCTCGCGTTTAAAAGCGCCCTTTCCAGCAAGGTTCTGGACAACGCGCTGCTCGTCGTCGACAGCATCGCCCTCGACGACGCGAAAACGAAGCTGATGGCCAAAGCCCTGCACGGCTTCTCGGCCCAAAAGGCGTTGATCGTACTGCCTGAGAAGAACGAAACCGTCGAACGCGCCGCCCGCAACATCCCCGGCGTCAAGACCACTCTCGTGTCGACGCTCAACAGCTACGACCTTCTCAAGTACGACACCTGCATCATCGACAAAGCCGCCGTCGCCAAGCTCGAGGAGGTGTACGCACAATGAAGAACGCCTACGACGTGATCCTCCGCCCGGTCATCACCGAAAAGAGCATGGACGGCGTGGCCGATCGCCAATACACGTTCATCGTCGAAAAATCCGCCAACAAGACCGAGATCCGCCAGGCCATCGAGAGCGTCTTTAACGTCCAGGTCGCGAGCGTCAATACCATCAAGCGCCTCGGCAAGATCAAGCGCCAGGGCCAGCATGAGGGCCGCCGCCCCAGCACGAAAAAGGCCGTCATCACCCTCAAAGAAGGCTCCAAGGGCATCGAGTTCTTCGATTCGATGTCGATGTAAAACGCAGCAAGGAGGAATGAAACATGGCGATCAAAAAGCTGAAACCCACTTCTCCGGGCCGCCGTTTTATGACCGTATCGGCCTTTGACGAAGTGACCTGCACGACGCCGGAACGCTCGCTGCTCGAAGATCAGCGCCATGCCGGCGGACGTAACGTGCACGGCCGCATCACCGTCCGCCACCGCGGCGGCGGCAACAAGCGCAAATACCGCATCATCGACTTCAAGCGAAACAAAGACGGCATCCCCGCCAAAGTTGCGACGATCGAATACGACCCGAACCGCAGCGCCAACATCGCCCTTCTCCACTACCTCGACGGCGAAAAGCGCTACATCATCGCGCCGCTCGGCCTCAAGGTCGGCGACCAGATCGTTTCGGGCGAAGGCGCCGACATCAAAGTCGGCAACTGCCTGCCGATCAAAAACATTCCCGTCGGCACGATGATCCACAACATCGAGCTCAAGCCGGGCAAGGGCGGCCAGATGGTCAGAAGCGCCGGCGGCAGCGCCCAGCTCCTCGCCAAGGAAGGTGCCTACGCCCACGTTCGCCTGCCCTCGAGCGAAGTGCGCCTCGTGCTCATGGTCTGCAAAGCGACGATCGGCCAGGTCGGCAACGTCGATTACGAACTCGTCAAGCTCGGCAAGGCCGGACGCAAGCGCCACATGGGCTGGCGTCCCACCGTCCGCGGCTCGGTCATGAACCCCAACGACCACCCGCACGGCGGCGGCGAGGGCAAGTCGCCCATCGGACGCCCCGGCCCGGTCACACCCTGGGGCAAACCGGCGCTCGGATACAAGACGCGCAAGAAGAAGAACCCGAGCGACAAGTTCATCGTCCGCCGCCGCGGCACGAAGTAAGCCAACGACGAAAGGAGGAAGCACTGCATGAGCAGGTCTGTTAAAAAAGGACCCTTTGTCCAGCCCAGGCTCCTGTCCCGCGTTCAGGCCATGAACGACAGCGGCAAAAAGAACGTCCTGAAAACCTGGAGCCGCTCTTCGACGATTTTCCCCGATTTCGTCGGGCACACGATCGCCGTCCACGACGGACGCAAGCACGTGCCGGTCTACGTCACCGAGGAAATGGTCGGCCACAAGCTGGGCGAGTTTGCCCCCACGAGAACCTATCGCGGCCACGCCGGGGGCGATCGCTCCAGCGGCGGCCGTTAAGAAAGGAGGACGCATATGGCAACACGCATCCGCGAAAAGGCGGCCCGCCGCGCCGAAACGCGCGACCGTCGTCCCAAAGCCCACGCGAAGTACATTCGCATCAGCTCGCGCAAGGTCAAGGTCGTCCTCGATTTGATCCGCGGCAAGTCCGTCGAAGAGGCGAGCGCCATCCTGCGCTTCACGCCCCGCTCGGCTGCGCCCGTCGTCGCCAAAGTGCTCGACAGCGCCGTCGCCAACGCGGAAAACAACCTCGAACTCTCTCGCGATACCCTCGTCGTCGCTGAGTGCTACGCCAACCAGGGCCCGACGATCAAACGGTTCCGCCCCGGTTCGCACGGCCGAGCCTTCCACATCCTGAAGCGCTCCAGCCACATCACGGTCGTCCTCGACCAGGCCAAATAAAAGGAGGGTATTATGGGTCAAAAAGTCAATCCGCACGGGTTCCGCGTCGGCGTCATCAAAGACTGGGACTCGCGCTGGTTCGCAAACAAAAAGGACTTTGCTGACCTCTTGATTGAGGATGGCAAGATCCGCGATTTTATCAAAAACAGGCTGACCAAAGCCGGCGCCGGCGTTTCGAAAATCGAGATCGAGCGCGCCGTCAACAAGATCACCGTCAGCATCTTTACGAGCAAACCCGGCATCGTCATCGGCAAGGGCGGCGCGGGCGTTGAACAGCTCAAAGGCGAAGTCGTCAGGCTGGTCGGCAAGCCCGTCAACCTCAACATCATCGAGATCAAAAATCCCGATTCTGACGCCCAGCTCACCGCCGAATCGATCGCCCAGCAGCTCGAGCGCCGCATCAGCTACCGCCGCGCCATGAAGCAGTCGATGGGCCGTGCCATGCGCACAGGCGCCAAGGGCATCAAGGTCAAGTGCTCCGGCCGATTGGGCGGCGCCGAGATCGCCCGCGTCGAGGGCTACCACGACGGCTCGATCCCGCTGCAAACCCTGCGCGCCGACATCGACTACGGTTTCGCCGAAGCCAAGACCACCTATGGACGCATCGGCGTCAAGGTCTGGATGTACAAGGGCGAGATCCTGAGCAAGGGCATCGTCCCCGCCGCCGAAGCCACGGCCAACGCGGCCGCGCAGCCACGTCTGGGCGGCAACGACCGCGGCGATCGCCGGCGTCCGGCCCGCCCCCGCGAAGGAGGTAGACGCTAATGTTAATGCCCAAGAGAGTCAAACGCAGGAGGGTCCACCGCGGCCGCATGACCGGCAAAGCCTCCCGCGGCAACGTCGTCGCATACGGCGAATACGGCCTCCAGGCCCTCGCGCCCTGCTGGATCACCAGCCAGCAGATCGAGGCCGCCCGTGTCGCCATGACGCGTTACATCAAGCGCGGCGGCAAGGTCTGGATCAAGATCTTCCCCGACAAACCCGTCACCGCCAAGCCGGCCGAGACCCGCATGGGCAGCGGCAAAGGCTCGCCCGAATACTGGGTGGCCGTCATCAAGCCCGGCCGCGTGCTGTTCGAGATCGCCGGCGTCTCCGAAGAGGTCGCCAAAGAAGCGCTGCGCCTCGCCATGCACAAGCTCCCCGTCAAATGCAAGGTCATCAAGAGCGCAGACGAAGCGAAAGTGGGTGGTGAAGGATGAAGGCCAGCAAATTCAACGAAATGACCACGCAGGAACTCTTCGACCGCGAAAAGGAGCTCAAAACCGAGCTGTTCAACCTCCGCTTTCAACAGGCTACGGGCGAACTGACCAATCCGATGCGCATCCGCGAGTGCAAAAAAGACATCGCGCGCGTCAAGACGATCGTCCGCCAGCGCGAACTGCAAGCCGTCGCCTCGAAGTAGGCGTCCGCCACTGTTGAAAGGAGGAAGCACCGTGGAAACACGCGGGATTCGAAAGAGCATTACCGGCGTCGTCGTCAGTGACAAGATGGACAAAACCGTCGTCGTCGCCGTCAAAACCAAAGTCCGCCATCCCCTCTACGGCAAGATGATCGGACGCACGATGAAATTCAAAGCCCACGACGAAAACAACGAGTGCCGCACCGGCGACACCGTGTCGATCATGGAGACCCGTCCGCTCAGCAAGGAAAAACGCTGGCGCCTGGTCAACGTCATCACCAAAGCGAAGTAAGGAGGGAAAAGCGTGATTCAGCCGCAAACCAGGCTCAAAGTGGCCGACAATACCGGCGCCAAAGAGATCATGTGCATCCGCGTGTTGGGCGGTTCCTTCCGCAAAAGCGCCAACATCGGCGACGTGATCATCGCGTCCGTCAAGACCGCCTCGCCCGGCGGCGTCGTGAAGAAAAAGGATGTCGTCCACGCGGTCGTCGTGCGCACCGTCTCGGGCGCCAGCCGTGCCGACGGCTCCCACATCCGCTTCGACGACAACGCAGCCGTCATCATCAACGACCAGAAGCAGCCCAAAGGCACCCGCATTTTCGGGCCGGTCGCACGCGAACTGCGCGAGAAGGACTACATGAAGATCGTCTCGCTCGCGCCCGAAGTGCTGTAAGGAGGGTGCGGATATGAACAACATGCATGTCAAGCGCGGCGACACCGTCGTCGTGATCAGCGGAAAAGAAAAGACCGCCAAAGGCAAGGTTCTCGTCGCGCTTCCGAAAAAGGGCCGCGTCGTCGTCGAGAACGTCAACATGGTTACCCGCCACACCAAGCCCAAGAAGCAGGGCGAACCCGGCGGACGCATGCAAAAGCCCGCGCCACTCGACGCCTCGAACGTCATGCTCTTCTGCGCGAAGTGCAACAAGGGCGTCCGTGTCGGCCATGTGATCGAAGGCGACAAGAAAAAGCGCGTTTGCCGCAAGTGCGGCGCCAGCTTCGACTAAGCGGAAGGGAGGCACATTCGTGGCCAAAAAAGAAGCCCAGGTTGAGCTCGCGCCCCTGAGCGGCGAGCCCCGCCTCAAAACGAAATACAAAGAAGAAGTCGTGCCTGCTCTGATGCAGAAGTTCGGCTACAAAAACGTCAACCAGGTGCCCCGCCTCGAAAAGGTCGTCATCAACATGGGCGTGGGCGAAGGCAAGGACAACCCCAAAGCCATCGAGGGCGCCGTCACCGATATGACGACGATCAGCGGCCAAAAGCCCGTCGTCGTCAAAGCGAAAAAGTCCGTTGCGAACTTCAAAGTCCGCGAAGGCATGAACATCGGCGTCAAGGTGACCCTTCGCGGCACGCGCATGTACTGCTTTGCCGACAAGCTCATGAACATCGCGCTCCCCCGCGTGCGCGACTTCCACGGCATCAGCGCCAAGAGCTTTGACGGCCGCGGCAACTACGCCATGGGCATCAAAGAACAGCTCATCTTCCCGGAGATCGAGTACGATAAGATCGACAAAGTACGCGGCATGGACGTGATCTTCGTCACGACGGCCAAGACGGACGAAGAGGGCAAGGCCCTTCTCGACCTGATGGGCATGCCCTACGAGCGCGCCTAGGAGGAGAGACGATGGCGAAAAAAAGCATGATCAACAAGCAGCAGCGCCCGGCGAAGTTCTCCACCAGGGCTTACACCCGCTGCCGCATCTGCGGCCGCCCGCACAGCGTTCTGCGCAAATACGGCATCTGCCGCATTTGCTTCCGCGATCTCGCCTACAAGGGCCAGATCCCCGGCGTCCGCAAGGCCAGCTGGTAAACGACCTGGAAGGAGGTTCAATCGCATGGTAGTGACCGATCCCATCGCCGACATGCTCACGCGCATCCGCAATGCGCAGGTGGCGCGGCATGACACCGTCGAAGTGCCCGCCTCGAACATGAAAAAGTCGATCGCGCAGATTCTTCTGAGCGAGGGCTACATCAAGGGCTACACCATCATCGACGACGGCGTCCAGGGCGTGATCCGCATCCAGCTCAAGTACGGCGCCAACAAGTCCAAGGTCATCACGGGCCTCAAGCGCATCTCGCGCCCCGGCCTGCGCGTCTATGCCCGAAAAGACCAGATCCCCAAAGTTCTCGGCGGCTACGGCATCGCGATCATGTCGACGTCCTGCGGCGTCATGACCGACAAGCAAGCCAAGACCCAGGGCGTCGGCGGAGAGGTTCTTTGCTACGTCTGGTAAACACGGGACCCCATCCCATCAGGAGGTGTAAACGACATGTCTCGAATCGGAAAACTTCCGGTGCAGATCCCCGCTGGAGTGACAATCACGGTCGCTGACGACAACTCCGTCACGGTCAAAGGTCCCAAGGGCGAGCTGAACCAGAAAATGCCGAAAAGCATGGAGCTCTCGCAAGAAGACGGCGTTCTGTCCGTCAAGCGCCCGAACGACGAAAAGGAAAACCGCGCCCTGCACGGGCTGACGCGCTCACTGATCAACAACATGGTCACGGGTGTCACGAGCGGCTTTTCCAAGACGCTCGAAATCGTCGGCGTCGGCTACCGCGCACAGCTTCAGGACAAAAAGCTCGTTCTGAACATGGGCTACAGCCACCCCGTCGAGTTTACCCAGCCCGACGGCATCACATTTGAATGCCCCAGCGCCAACAAGATCGTCATCTCGGGCAGCGACAAGCAGCGCGTCGGCCAAATTGCCGCCGACATCCGCAAGGTCCGCCCGCCGGAACCCTACAAGGGCAAGGGCATCAAGTACGACAACGAGGTCATTCGCCGCAAGGAAGGCAAGACCGGCAAATAAATGAGGAAGGAGTGAACCAGGATGATTCGCAAAATCGACAAAAACACTATCCGCAGAAAACGCCACTGGCGCATGCGCAAAAACTTGTCGGGCACACCCGAACGCCCCCGCCTGAACGTCTACCGTTCGAGCGAAAACATCTACGCGCAGATCATCGACGACGTCGCGGGGCATACCTTGGCCTCCGCCTCCACGCTGGAAGCCGAGATCAAGCCCCAGATCGCCGGGAAGTCGAAAAAAGAAGCCGCCAAAATCGTCGGAACCACCATCGCCAAGCGTGCCAAGGACAAGGGGATCGACAAGGTTGTCTATGACCGCGGCGGCTACATCTACACCGGGCGCGTCGCCGAGCTCGCAGCCGGCGCGCGCGAGGGCGGGCTCGAATTCTAATCCACCCACAGATCCGCGATTTGTGGGGGCACCGGAATCGTGCCACGCGCGCGGATTCGGTGGAACTTTGCTTCCGCATTTGCGCGAAGCAGAGCGGATGGAACGTCGAGCAGCATCGACATCCCCGATTTGAATAGGAGGAAAACAACGCAATGCAACAGACGCGTATCGATCCCAGCGTGCTGGATCTGAAAGAGAAGCTGGTTGCGGTCAACCGCGTGTCCAAGGTTGTCAAGGGCGGCCGCAATTTCCGCTTTAGCGCGTTGATCGTCGTGGGCGATGGCGACGGCCATGTCGGCGTCGGCATGGGCAAGGCGGCCGAAATTCCCGAAGCGATCCGCAAGGGCACCGAAGACGCCAAGCGCCACATGATCAACGTCCCGATCGTCGGAACGAGCATCCCGCACGCCGTCATCGGCAAGTTTGGCAAGAGCGAAGTGCTGCTTTTGCCCGCCGAAGAGGGTACCGGCGTCATCGCCGGCGGCCCGGCGCGCGCCGTGCTCGAAATGGCCGGCGTGAAGGACATCCGCACAAAATCGCACGGCTCCAACAACCCCGCGAACACCGTCAAGGCGACGATCGACGGCCTCTTGCAGCTTCGCACCGCCGAGGAAATCGCCAAGCTTCGCGGCAAGACCGTCGCGGAAATCACCGGCTAAAGGAGGCAAACGATATGGCAAAACTCAAAGTGACGCTCGTTCGGAGCACCATCGGTTGCCTGCAAAAGCAAAAGGATACCGTGGCGGCGCTGGGCCTGCGCAAGATCCGCAGCGAGGTCGTTCACGAAGACAATCCCGCCATCCGCGGGATGATCTTCCGCGTGAAGCATCTCGTTTCGGTCGAAGAAGTCTAAACGAACCGGAGGAGGTATCGGCATGAAACTTCATGATTTAAAACCGGCCGAAGGTTCGGTACAAAAGGTAAAGCGCGTCGGCCGCGGCAGCGGTTCCGGCATGGGCAAGACCAGTACGCGCGGACAAAAGGGCCAGTGGTCCCGCTCGGGCGGCGGCGTTCGCCCCGGCTTTGAGGGCGGCCAGATGCCCCTGTCCCGCCGTCTGCCCAAGCGCGGCTTTACCAACATCTTTAGGAAGGTGTACACCGTGATCAACGTGTCCGATCTGGAGAAGTTGGACAACGGCACGGTCGTCACGGCTGATCTGCTCAAGGAGATGGGCATCATCAGCAAGATCGAAAAGGACGGGCTGAAGGTGCTGGGGCGTGGTGAACTGACGAAAAAGTTGACTGTTAAGGCCAAAAAATTCACCAAGAGTGCCCAGGAGTGCATCGAAGCCCACGGCGGTAGCGCCGAGGTGGTGTGAACATGATTAAGAACTTTGTCAACGGTTGGAAGATTCCTGAGATCCGCCAAAAGATCATCTTCACGATGCTCGTCGTGCTGATCTTCCGCGTCGGCAATCACATTCCTGTCCCGGGCATCAACCCCGAGGCGATCTCACAGACGATCGCGCAGTATGACGTGCTGGGCTTTCTGAACATTATGACGGGCGGCGGCTTTGGCCGCTTCTCGTTGTTCGCGTTGGGCATCAGCCCCTACATCAACGCGAGCATCATCATTCAGCTATTGACGATCGCGATTCCTTTCCTCGAAAACATGATGAAAGAGGGCGAGGACGGCCGCAAAAAGGTCGAGCGCATCACGCGCATCCTCGGGATCGTGTTTGCGCTGATCATGTCGGTCGGCATCTTGATGCCGCTGCAAAACGCGGTCATCTCGTCGAACGTCATTCCCCGCTGGTTTAGCTATGCAGCGATCGGCATCATCGTCACAGGTGGAACGGCCTTCCTCATGTGGCTGGGCGAACGCATGACGGAGCAGGGCATCGGCAACGGTACCAGCTTCCTCATCTTCCTCGGCATTTGCGCGAACGTTCCCGATGCCGTCCGCAATTTCACGACGCGCACCTTCACGCCCAACAGCACCGCTGCGGCTGCGTTGGGCGGCGGTTTGAGCTTCTGGCTCGTTCCGGTCGTGGTGATCCTGATCGTGCTGATCATCGCCGGCGTCGTTTACGTCGACCTCGGTGAGAGGCGCGTTCCGGTGCAATACTCCAAGCGCGTCGTCGGTCGCAAGATGTACGGTGGCCAGTCCTCGAACATCCCCATGAAGGTCAACTCGAACGGCGTTCTTCCGCTGATCTTCGCTTCGACCCTCATGTCCCTCCCCGCGATGATCTCGCAGTTCTTCCCGTCGAGTGGTTTTACCACCTGGTACAACACCTTCATGAAAGCGGGAACATGGCCCTACGCGATCATCTACTTCTTCCTGATCATCGGCTTCTCGTATTTTTACACAGCCGTCACGTTTAATCCGATCGAGCTGTCGAAAAACCTGCAAGCCAACGGCGGCTTCGTCCCCGGCATCCGTCCCGGACGCCCGACGAGCGACTACCTCAGCCGCATCAGCCACCGTCTTACGCTCTTTAGCGCGCTCTTTCTGGCGATCATCGCTGCCATTCCGACCATGTTCTCGAGCATGCTCGGCGGTTCGCTGGGCGCTTTCGGCGCGACCAGCCTGCTGATCATGGTGTCGGTCGCTCTCGAAACGAACAAGCAGATCGAAGCGCAGATCACCATGCGCCACTACAAAGGCTTCCTGAAATAAAACACTTGGCCCGCCGCGCGCCGCCCGATCCGATCACATACGGCGCGCGGAGGCGCTTGCCCGTAAGGCAGGGAGACGATCATGATACAGCGAAATGTCATGTTTCTGGGTGCCCCCGGCTCTGGTAAGGGCACGCAGTCTGAGTTGATCTGTGAGCGCTTTTCGATCCCACACATCTCGACGGGCGACATCCTGCGCGCCGAGCTGAAGGCGAAAAGCGAACTTGGCCTCATGGCGCAAAGTTTCATCGACCAGGGCGCACTCGTGCCGGACGACGTCATCATGGGCATCGTTCGCAAGCGCCTCGAACAGGACGACTGTGTGAACGGTTGCCTGTTTGACGGCTTTCCGCGCACGATCGCGCAGGCAGAGGCGCTCGACGCGTTTTTGCAGCTCACGGCCGTGATCGCGATCGACGTTCCGGCTGAAAAGTTGACGCGCCGCATCTCTGGCCGCCGCGTATGCAAAAGCTGCGGCTTCACGACACACGTCGACGCCGTTGGAGACAACACCGTCTGCCCCAAGTGCGGCGGCGAACTCTACCAACGCTCGGACGACGCCGAGGCGACTGTGCAACACCGTCTGGCCGTCTATGACAGCCAGACGCTCCCGCTTGCCGGCTTTTACCAGGCACGCGGCATCTTGCATCACGTCGACGGCGATCGCGCAGTCGAGGACGTGTTGACCGACATCGTGCGCATACTTGAGGCGGATGCACAATGACAAATCGATCCGAACGCGAGCTCGATGCCATGCGCAAGGCGGGCGCTATCGTAGCGGGGGCGCTTGCCCTCGCTGAAAGCGCCGTCAAGCCCGGGCTGACGACGGGCGCGCTCAACGAATTGATCGACGATTACATCGTCAAACACGGCGCGCACCCTTCCTTTAAAGGGTACAACGGATTTCCCGCGGCGGCCTGCATCTCGATGAACAACGAGGTCGTCCACGGCATACCGGGCAAGCGCGTCATGCAGGAGGGCGAGATCGTCAGCGTTGACGTCGGCGCCTTCATCGATGGCCACCACGGCGACGCTGCGCGCACCTTCGCGGTGGGCGCGATCGACCCGGAACACGACAAGCTGATCGCCGTTACGCGGGACTGCTTTTTCGCCGGGATGAAGATGGCGCGCGCCGGAAACCGCGTCGGAGACATCTCACACGCCATCCAAAGCCTCGCCGAAAGCCACGGTTACGGCGTCGTTCGGGAATTGATCGGACATGGTGTCGGGCAAAAGCTGCACGAAGCGCCCGACGTCCCCAACTTTGGCAAGGCCGGACGCGGTCCGCGCCTCTCCGCTGGCATGACGATCGCCATCGAGCCGATGATCAACGCCGGAACGAAAAACGTCTATATGCTCGACGACGGCTGGACTGTCGTCACGGCGGACGGCATGTTTTCCGCGCATTACGAAAACACCATCGCCATTACGGATGACGAAGCAGAAATCCTGACGGCGACGCGCTAACTCGCTTGCAAAGGCCCAAGCATTCTGATATAATATTGGGCTTGAAGGGCTCTATTTCCGTGGGGGCGCCAAAGCGCATCCTGGAACATAGAGCAAACGGGGCAAAGCGCCCCACACGCAGCGAGGTGAAACCGTGAAAGAACCCATCGCGCCCGAACCGGGCCGCTTGGCCGTATCGCGCGCGGGCCGCGACAAGGGACGCACGTTGATCGTCATCCGCGAGGAAGCCCCCTTTGTCTACGTCGCGGACGGCGACCTTCGCAAGATCGCAAATGCCAAAAAGAAAAAGCGCATGCACCTTTCGATGAAGCCGCATGTCGCGGACGCAATCGCAGGGAAGCTGCGTGCCGGTCAGACCGTTTTCGATCACGAGCTGCGCGCCGCGATCGAGGCGTACTGTGAACCACACAAGCAATAGGCCGTATGCTGGCGGACCAGCGCTTCGCTGCCGCCGATGTGCTACGAGGGTTGACCAGCAAGAAGGAGGAACTACAGCTTGTCGAAGCAGGATGTAATCGAAGTGGAAGGCGTCGTTACCGACGCGTTTCCCAATGCCGTCTTCGAAGTCGAACTCGTGAACGGCCACAAGATACTCGCCCACATATCGGGCAAGCTCCGCATGAACTTCATCAAGATCCTTCCGGGAGACAAGGTGACGGTGGAGCTTTCCCCCTACGATTTGACGCGCGGCCGCATCACCTGGCGCGCAAAGAACTGATTCGGCGCTACGGCGTTTGATTTGGAGGTAATAGCGATGAAAGTCAGAGCATCCGTCAAGCCCATCTGCGAAAAGTGCAAGATCATCAAACGCAAGGGCCGCGTCATGATCATTTGCGACAACCCGAAGCACAAGCAACGGCAGGGTTAGCGCTTCGCTTCGTCTAAAAACTTCGTTTTTAGCCGGTTTTTTCAAGATTTGCCTCTCGCCGCTTGCGGCTCCGGACGGCCAATCTTGCAGAGAGTGGGCTGCGCGCGTACACGCCGCGCTTGCCCACAGATTGAACGTTCTACGTTTTGTGTTCGGTTGCCCGCCTTCCTCGGCCGCCGAAACGCTGCGCCGATCGCGGACAAACCGCCCCGGCGCTTTTGCACCCAGTTTGTTTCACTGTCAAAAAAGGCCCCGCGCGCGCGGCTGCCGCATCGGTTTCGACGCGGTTGCGCGTGGGTTGAAATATGCATCTACCCCACTTTACCAGGAGGTGTACGTTTTCAATGGCACGTATTTCCGGCGTCGACCTTCCCAGGGACAAACGGATTGAAATCGCCCTGACGTATATTTTCGGCATCGGCCGCAAAACGGCCCAGGACATCCTGGCCGCAACCGGCGTGAGCCCCGATACACGCGTCCGCGACATGTCCGATGCGGACGAACAAAAGCTCAGAGAATACATCGACCAGCACATCCGCGTCGAAGGCGACCTTCGCCGCGAGGTTTCTTTGAACATCAAGCGCCTGGTCGAAATCGGCTGCTACCGCGGCGTTCGCCACCGCAAGGGCCTGCCCGTTCGCGGACAGAGCACCAAGCAGAACGCCCGCACCCGCAAGGGTCCCAAGCGCATCGTCAGCAAGAAGAAATAAGAGGAGGGATCGAAGATGGCGCAACCCAAAGCAAAAAAAGGCACCCGCAGACGCCGCGAAAAGAAGAACATCGAACGCGGCGCCGTGCACATTCGTTCCTCCTTTAACAACACCATGGTCACGATCACCGACGTGCAGGGCAATGCCCTCTCTTGGGCGTCGGCCGGTGGGCTGGGCTTCCGCGGTTCGCGTAAGAGCACGCCCTACGCCGCCCAGATGGCAGCTGACACCGCAGCCAAAGCTGCGATGGAGCATGGTCTGCGTACTGTCGAAGTCTTCGTGAAAGGCCCGGGTTCTGGCCGCGAAGCCGCGATCCGCGCCCTGCAAGCCGCCGGTTTGGAAGTCAACATGATCAAAGACGTGACGCCCATCCCGCACAACGGCTGCCGCCCGCCCAAACGGAGAAGAGTGTAACGAAGGAGGAATTCGAGCGTTATGGCAAGATATACGGAATCTGTATGCCGCCAGTGCCGCCGCGAAGGGCAGAAGCTCTTCCTCAAAGGCGACCGGTGCTTCAGCGAAAAATGCGCCGTTTCCCGCCGTCCCTTCCCGCCGGGCCAGCACGGCCAGGCACGCCGTCGGAAGGAATCGGAATACGGTTTGCAGCTACGCGAAAAACAAAAGGCACGTCGTATTTATGGGGTATTAGAATCCCAATTTAGGAAATACTATGAAAAAGCCGTCCGTGAAAAGGGTGTCAAGGGCGAAAACATGCTCCGCCACCTCGAACGCCGGCTCGACAACGTCGCCTACCGCCTCGGCTTTGGCGACTCGCGCGCCATGGCCCGCCAAATGGTCAACCACGGGCACCTGCGCGTGAACGGCAAAAAGGTCGACATCCCCTCGTTCGAAGTGAGCGTCGGCGATGTGATCAGCATCAAAAACCAGAGCCGTGACATCCCCGTCTTCAAGGCTTTGCGCGAAAACGGCAAGACGACGCCCAAGTGGCTGGAGTTCGAGGCCGACGCGCTGACGGGCAAAGTCGTGGCGCTACCCGCGCGCGAGGACATCGAACAGAATATCGAGGAGCATCTCATTGTCGAAATGTATTCGAGATAATGCTGGCCTGGCCGCGGTTCTCAGCATGCCCGGGCCGGTCACGCCCGGCGCAAGATGCGGGAACCCGTTGGCTGCCCTCAACCGAGTGGTTCTCCCCGGCGCGGCAATGGAGAGACAGCCGTCTTTGTGGCGGCGGTTTCGTTTCGCAAGAGCATGCGCATCGTTGCGCCCGGAAGAATTACGAGCAAGCATGGGAGGGGTTATTGCATGCTAGAAATCGAGAGGCCCAAAATCGAATGCGTTGTTTCGGATGATCAATACGGAAAATTCGTCGTCGAGCCGCTCGAGCGCGGCTTTGGCACCACAATGGGCAACTCGCTTCGCCGCGTCCTGCTCTCCTCGCTGCCCGGCGCTGCGGTGACGTCGATCAAGATCGACGGCGTCCAGCACGAATTTGGCGGCATCCCTGGCGTCAAAGAGGACGTCACCGAGATCATCTTGAACCTCAAGGAGCTGTCTGCCAAGCTGTACTGCGACATGCCGAAGATCCTCACCCTGTCCGGGCGGGGCGCGTGTGTCCTGACGGCCGGCGACATCAGCATCGATTCGGACGTCGAGATCGTCAACCCAGGCCTACACATCGCCACGCTGAACGACGACGCCGATCTCCGCATGGAGATCACGCTCGAAAAGGGACGCGGCTACGCGCTGGCCGAAAAGAACAAAAAGCCCGGCCTCCCGATCGGCACCATCGCCGTCGATTCGATCTTTACTCCGATCCAAAAGGTGAATTTCGCGGTCGAAAACACGCGCGTCGGCCAGATCACCGACTACGACATGCTCACGCTCGAAGTCTGGACAGACGGCTCGATCAAGCCCGACGAGGCCTGTTCGATCGCCGCCAAGATCCTCTCGGACCACCTGATGCTGTTCATCAACCTGACCGACAGCGTCTCGAGCGTTGAAATATTGGTCGAAAAGGAAGAAGACAAGAAAGAAAAGATCCTCGAGATGTCGATCGAGGAGCTCGACCTTTCCGTCCGCTCCTTTAACTGCCTCAAGCGCGCCAACATCAACACCGTCGAGGAGCTGGTGCAGCGCAGCGAAGAGGACATGATGAAAGTGCGCAACCTCGGCCGCAAGTCGCTCGAGGAAGTCGCGCAAAAGCTGGCGGCCCTTGGCCTGAGCCTCCGCCGCAGCAACGAATGAAACATCACTCGCGAAAGCATTCCGATAGGAGGACAGGCAAATGGCCTACCGTAAGCTGAACCGGGCAAGCGATCAGCGCAACGCCATCCTGCGCAACCTCACGACGACGCTTCTGTGGAACGGCAAGATCGTCACCACAGATGCCCGCGCTAAGGAAGTGCGCTCGATCGCCGAAAAGCTGATCACCAGCGCCGCCAAAGAATACAAAAATTCCATCGAGGTCCAGAAGACCGTCAAAAACAAAAACGACGAGATCGAAACCAAAACCGTCCGCAACGACCTTCCGAGCAAACTGCACGTCCGCCGCCAATTTTTGGCCTATCTCTACGACGTACACGAAGCCCAGAAGGAAGACGAGACGAAAGCCGAATACAAAGATCGCGTCCGCTCCGGCCCGAACTACCCGCTGATCGAAAAGCTCTTCGGCGAGTACGGCCCGAAGTACGAATCGCGCAACGGCGGCTATACGCGCATCATCAAGATGGGCCCCCGCCGCGGCGACGCCGCCGAGATGGTCATTCTCGAGTTGGTCTAAGGGCTTTTGGGTTTTGGGTTTTTGGGGCGCTGCCCCAAGCCCCGCCAAAGGGTCCAGGACCCTTTGGAATCCCGAAATTTCATACCCGATCGCTTTCGTCCGCCGCTCAACGCGACGGGCGAATCGTTTTTGGATCGGATCAAAGAAGAGAGGTCGCGCATTGCGATCTCTCTTTGTGTTTTGGCGGTGGTGGGGGGAGGGTAGGGATTTACCAGATGACGATGCGCTTCGACTTTTCGAGGTACATGCTGTCGCCCGCCTTCGTCTTGTAGGTCGTGTGGAAGAGGTCGATGTTGCGCAAAACGACGTTGACGCGGGCTTCGTTGGGCGCATGGACGTCAACGCGGGCAGCGAGCTCGTTGAGTTCTTCGGTCTGCTTGCTGCGCCAGATCGTCGCGTAGGAAGAGAAGAAGGCTTTGGCGTCGAAGTTCCGCAGGGACTGGGCAGCTTGCAGGGCGCTCGCCACACCGCCGAGGTCGGCGATGTTTTCGTTCATCGTCATCGCGCCGTTGATCGTGTGGCCGTCGATCGTCGTTGCGTTGTACTGTGCGACAAGTGCCTTGGCGAGCTTGTCGTAAGCGGCGGTGTCGGCATCGGTCCACCAGTTTTTCATGTTGCCCTTTTCGTCGAAGGTCGAGCCGTTTTTGTCAAAGGCGTGGGAAATTTCGTGGCCGATAATCGTGCCGATCGCGCCGTAGTTGGCCGAAGCGTTCTGCTTGGGGCTGTAGAAGGGGGCCTGGAGTACGGCGGCCGGGAAGACGATCTCGTTGTTCATCGGGTTGTAGTAGGCGTTGACGGTCTGCGGCGACATTTCCCAGGTGCGCTTGTCGACCGGCTTGTCGAGCCGCGCAAAGTAGATGGGGACGGCGTGAGCGGCCATGGCGTCGATCGTCGCGGAGAGGCTCATGCCTTTTTCGGTCGCGTCGACGGTGTAGCCCTTAAGTGGGTCAAAGACGTCGCTGGGTTCGGGGAAGCCGATCTTGAAGCCCAGGGTATCAAGCTTTTTGAGGGCTTGCTTCTTCGTGGCCGCGCTCATCCACGGGAGTGCGCGAATGCGCTTTTCGTAGACGGCGATGATGTTTTTGGCGATCGTCGTGACGTCATTCTTTGCGCTTTCGGAGAAATAGGCGTCGGTGTAGAGTTTGCCGGCCGAGAAGGGGTAGAGGCCAGTCGCGTAGTAGAAGGCGCGTTCCTGGATCGTCAACGGGGATGATGCGCCGGAGATGGTCTGCATAAAAGCCTCGTACGCGCGGAGCATGTCGGTCGTCAAGATGTCGCTCTTTTGCGCGAGGAGCTGGACGAGCATGTAGTTTTTCAGCTTCGGGAGGTTTTTCTCGGTGACGATCGCGTCGAGGGCCATGTAGTATTGCGGCGTCGAGACGTTGATCAGCTCGGTGGCGCTCGGCTTGAGTTCGCCTGCATACGATTTGACCATGCCCTGGATGTCGAAACACTTGACCTGCGCGTCGAGTTTGGCGAGGGAAGTGGGGGTGTATAGGTTGGCCATGTCGGACGCTTCTTCCATCGTCAGCGTGTTGTCGGCGATCAGCGTTTCGATCGCGATGGCGTCGGCGGCGATGGATTTGGCCTTTGCAGTGGGGTTGCCGGCGAGTGTCAACAGCTTTTCGTAGAAAGCGCGCAAGGCTTTTACATAGGTTTTGCCCGTCTCGGTTTGGGTATCGTAGAAGCTCTTGTCGGGCAGGGTGGTCATGCCCGAGCTGAACGCGATGATGTAGCGGTTCGAATCGAGGAAGTCAGTCGAGACCGAAAAGGTGAACAAGGTCGAAATGGGGAGATCGACCACCTGCTTTTCGAGGTCGGCGATGGTCTTGATCGCTTCGATCTTTTTGATGTGGGCGGTGATCGGCTTGAGCCCCTCGGCGTCGCGGCGTTCGGTGTCCTGGTACATGCGGTAGATCTTCAGCATGTTCGCCACGCTGTCATTGCCCTTGTCGGCGCCGCTTTTGAGGCCCTTTTCGAGGAGGCGGCGAAGATCGCGCTTCACGGCATCGTCCAGCGAGACGAACGAGCCGACAGAGGAACTGCTCGAGGGTATCTGGGTCGTATTCAGCCAACTGCGGTTGACGTGCCGGTAGAAGTTCTCCGTCGCCGCTGTGGCCGGAATGGTCTTCTTGGCGTCGGCTTTGGCAGCCGCGTGCGCGGGAGCGGCGCTGGGGAAGAGCGCGGTGGCGGCCATGACGCCCGCCAAAAGCAGGCTGGCCCATTGCCTTCGTTTCAATGCCATAGTACTTCCTTTCGTGTGTTAGAGGCTCGTAATCTACGTGACTGCAAAAAGTTGGTGTATCCATATTGTAACAAAGCAGGTGGCTGTTGTCCAGAAAACAACTAGGTTGTGGAATTGTGCAAAAAAGCAGCACCCTTGGAGGGGGCTGCTCATTCGTATTCGACGCGCATGAGGGTCAAACCGTGGGCGGGGGCGGTTGTGCGGATGGCAGGGCAGGTAGGAGGGTGCAGCATGCGCGCGAGATCCGCAGGCGGGGCGCGGTGTGCGCCGACGTCGAGAAAGGCGCCGACCATCATGCGCACCATGTTATAAAGGTAGCCGCTGCCGATGGTGTCGTAGTAAATGAGCTCGCCCGCGCGGGAGAAGCGGCTTTCGTAAAGGGTGCGCACCGTCGTTTTCACGTGGCTTCCCGACGCAGCAAAGGCGGCGAAGTCGTGCGTGCCGAGCAGGTGGGCGGCGGCTTCGTTCATCCGCTCGAAGTCGAGTGGGCGGTGAACGTGGTGTTCGAAGCGGCCAGTTAGCGCGGAAGCGATCGGCGCGTTTCGGATCGTGTAGCGGTAGTGTTTGCGCTTGGCCGTGAAGCGCGCGTGGAAGTCCGGGGAGACTTCCCAGCTCTCCAGCAAGCGGATGTCGCGTTCCAGGCCGACGTTGAGTGCATAGACAAAGCGTTCGGCCGGCATGCGCGCAGAGGTGTCGAAATGCGCGACCTGCCCGAGGGCATGGACGCCTGCGTCTGTTCGGCCCGAGGCGTGGAGGGTGATGTCTTCGCCTGTTGCGCGCAAAAGATTGCGCTCGATTTCGCCCTGGACGGTGCGTAAAAGGGGCTGGCGCTGCCAGCCCGCGTATTCGGTGCCGTCGTAGGAGACGCACAGGGCGATTCGTCGCATCCTTCTAACCCCACAACACGATGACAGCGATGAAAGCGGCCATGCTGGCGATGGCAACGTAGTCGCGTATGCCGGTATGGAGGACTTTCATGCGGGTTCGTCCCTCGCCGCCGTGGTAGCAGCGGGCTTCCATGGCCATGGCTAGTTCGTCTGCGCGTCGAAAAGCGCTGACAAAGAGGGGCACGAGAATGGGCACCATGGCTTTGGCGCGGGAGAAGATGCTGCCGGTTTCGAAGTCGGCACCGCGCGCCATCTGGGCTTTTCGGATTTTGTCGGTCTCGTCAAGCAAGGTCGGGATGAAGCGGAGCGCAATACTCATCATCATGGCGAGTTCGTGGGCCGGAAAGCGGATGATTTTCAACGGTTCGAAGAGCTTTTCGATGCCGTCGGTCAGCGCGATCGGCGAGGTCGTCAGCGTCAGGAGCGAGCTGCCCATGACGAGGAGCAGCAA
>JAVBLF010000001.1:0-9144 GCA_031553675.1 Eubacteriales bacterium
CATAAGGGGTTCGTGCCGTCACGCAAAGCAACATGAGCGCGAGGGCGGTTGCGCCCTTGAGAGCGGCGTTCGCGGTGTTCAGGCGGGACATCTGCGCGTAAACGTCGATGGTCAGGTACTGGGAGTGGCCGTGTCGGTTCAACCAGGCCAGTACGCCGCCCGCCGCCGCACAGAGCGGAACCAGCACGGGCAACGGAACGCGGCCCCAAAACAGGGCGCCAAGTACGGCCATCGCCAGCATCGCAGTGATCATGTACACACCTTCAAAAGATTGCCCAACTCCAACTGCGGGAATTGGGCAATGGATTGGCTTGGGATGCGGCTTAAGCGCGGTTCGCGGTCGCTGGGGAAGGGGCTTGCGATTTTTCATGGGGTGGCGCGTATTTTTTCCGCGCGACGAGGTAGCCGAAACCGAACGCGAGGATGCCGACGCCGATGCCGGTCTGGAGGCAAAAGAAGAGACTTTCAACCTCGCCGGGCAGCTCGCCGCCGATCATGGTTTCGAGTACGGGCGTGAACCAGGGTTCGTGTTCCGTGCCGGTCACTTCGGATATCATTTGGCTGCCGGCGTCGTCGCTGCCGCCGAATTCCGCCCCCTTGAGCGCGAAAAGCGGCACGAGCGCGATCAAAAGCACCACGGCGATCAGGACGATGACGAGTTTTGTGTTCGATTTCATGCCGATCATGCCTCCACAAACGCGAGTTCTCTAAGTTCGGGCGCCGCAAAGCTCTCCAATCCCATGACGATCAGCACGGTCAAGATGCCTTCGATGATCGCGAGCGGAAGCTGCGTGGGCGCGAATACGCCGAGAAATTTGCCCATGCTGGCCATGACGCCGCCCGCGCTGCTGGGATAGGCGATGGCGAGCTGCACGCTGGTGACGCAGTAGGTGAACAGGTCGCCCAGCATGGCGGCGATGAAGATATTGACTTTGCGGTTGAGGTTCATGCGCTTGCCAAGGCGATAGAGCACCCAGGTGAGCAGCGGACCGGCGATCGCCATGCTAAAGGTGTTGGCACCCAGCGAGGTCAGACCGCCGTGCGCGAGCAGGATCGCCTGGAAGAGAAGCACGATGATGCCGAGCACGCTCGTCGCCGCAGGCCCGAAGAGGATGGCGGCGAGGCCCGTCCCCGTCATGTGGCTGCAACTGCCCGTGACCGAGGGGATTTTCAGAGAGGAAATGACGAAGATGAAGGCGCCCGACATCGCAAGCAGGATCAGCAGGCGGTTGTGGTGTTGCAAGGTGCGCCGGATGCTGATGAAGCCCGCCACCAGGAAGGGAATGCAGAGCGCATCCCACACGACGCAGTGCAGCAAGGGGAGGTAACCCTCCATGATGTGCATCGACAGGGCAGATGGTGGGAAGCCCAGGACGATCGCGACGACACAGCTCAAAGCCAGCAGACGTTTTTCCGATTTCGTGTAGCCCATGAAACGATTCCCCTTTCGTCGGTGGAGCGAATCCGATGGGGGTGAAGGGACACGCATGGTGCAAAAAAACAACCCGAAGGTTGCTTGCATCATGACGTTTGTTCAGAATGGAGGGAAACCCTGCCTTCCGTTCACAGCGCGCCGATCACCGCAGCAACTGTTATTGGCGCGAGTAGGTCTCCTGACTTTGGTTCGTCGCTTTGTGAGCCTTCTCGGCGCAGTGGCGCCAATGGCATCTTTCACAAAGCTCCCCATTCACAGTGACGGGTTCGTTCCGGATTTGCACCGGATTCCCTCTTCGTTCCTTGTGGAAACTCGAGCCGCAATATGAAATTATTTGTGAATTCACATGTATCCTCGTCCATCTTATCATAGGCCTCTGATCTTGTAAAGCGGTTTTGCCGGACATGCGCCGCCGCGATGCCCCTGCACCGGATAAGGGCGATGGGCGCATTCTTCGGTACCGATATCCGTCAGCGTCGCCTTGCAGCGATCGTCGGGCATGGAGTAGCGCTGAGAGAGGTAGCGCAGTCCGGCGGCGAGCTCGCTGTCGGGGCCACCGTACTGGGCGCAAAGCATTTTGGCCATGCGCAAATCACACTGCCGAATGCAGACGGGGTATTGCAGTTTCTTTTCATAAATCCACATGTGTTTGCGCCTCCTTTATTGCAGTTCCCACGGCCAGGGGGTCGAATAGACCCAACTCTTGTCGCTTGTGGAATAGCCGAAGTTTTGCAGCGGTCCACATTCGCGATCGAAGCAGGTTTTGAGCTCGCGAAGCTTGCGCGAGTAATGGTTGAATTTGTCGCGGGCGTCTTTGTCGTCGGGGTGGGTGTCACAGTACAGCTGAAGATCGACGCAGGTGAACTCCACTTCCTGAAGCGCCGTCATGAGACTGCGATACGAAGCGCCCGGGTTTGGCATGGGCTTGTTGTCGTACATGGAAATCCTCCTTGTCAACGGCGATAGCATGGATAGGGCTGGTAGAGTTCGGGGAAGCAGGTCCCTTTGGCCAGCGCTTCGGCGGGGCCGAACATGTCGTAAATCGCGACCTGGGGCCGAACGAAAGCGGTGGCAAAGGGGAGCCGCAGGTCGAGGCCGTCGTCGAAGCGGTCGAGGGCGTCGCCGGCGTCGGGCGTATATCTTCGATTTGGTGCCTGTTGGCAGCGGCACTGTTTGTCGGGCATGGTTGATCCTCCTTCTCACGGGGCTTCGGATGCGAAGCGTATGACGAGCGCGGGAGCGCACCGTTCGTAGGCGTATGCTTTAAGGTATGCGGCATGGAGGGCAGTGGTTCGTCAGTGGTGTTAAATTTGAAATTTTTGGAAACAATGCAGGAATATTATGGTAATGACTAGGCAGTCCCCCTCTTTTTTGTTACAATGAAAAAGTAGAAAATCCAAGTATTGGCCGCGTTTTGGCCCTTCTCGGAACAATGGCGCGATGGCAGAACGGCGAGCGGTTTTTGCGGTTTCGAAGCGACGCTTTTTGCGAGAAAAGCCAAGAAAAGCTGAAAAAGAAAAGAACAGCGGAACAAAGCAAAGAAAAGCAGCAAGAACCCGAAACGTGTGGCATATTCCATTTTGCGATCAGACAAGGAGTTTCATGTTCGGCTACCTGACGCCCGACCAAGGCGATCTCAGAATCCGCGAAATGGCGCTCTACCGCGCGGCCTATTGTGGGATTTGCGCGTCGATCAAACGCCGCTATGCATACCCCTATTGTGCGCTTCTCAGCTATGACGCCGTTTTGCTCGCGTCGATCGCGGGCGCTTACGTCGAGGGCGAGACGCGCAGCCCCGTGCGCTGCCAGCTCAACCTCCTCGCCAAGGTCGATGCCTTTGCGGGACCGGCGGAAGACTATGCCGCCGACGTCAACTTTTTGTTTGCCTACTACAAGTGCCGCGACGACGCGATCGACGACAGGCGGTGGCGTGCGATGGCCCTCGAACGCCTGATGCGCACTCACGCGAAGCGCGCCAAAGAACGACTGGGATCGCCCGCCGACGACTGTGAAGAAGCGCTCAAAGCCCTGTCCGCTTACGAAAGCGAAAAGAGCGGCGACCTCGACGCGACGTCGATGGCCTGGGGATCCGCAATGGGCAGCGCCTTTCGCGCCCTGCCTGGCTGTGGACGCGATGCCGTCGCCCTCGAAGCGCTGGGGCAACACCTGGGGCGCTGGGTCTACCTGCTCGACGCCTGGGACGATCTCGACCGCGACGAAAAACAGGGCGTATACAACCCGCTGATCTGCCGTTTCGGATCGGCGGCCGCCGCCCGCGCCGAACGCGAACACCTCGCTTGGATCCTCGAAGCCCTGCTCAACAACGCGTCGGCCAGCGCGCAATTGCTGCGCCAGGACGAACGCGCCCCCCTTTGGCGTAATGTCATTGAGCGCGGCACATCCATGCGAACACAAGCCGTACTTCAAGGGCAGCGGGCCCCTTTCCGCCCCGTCCGCTGCCATTCGTAATCAACCTGTGGGAACCCCCTTCCGAACAGGCCTCACAACAACCGTTTGAACCGAAGCATCCATGGGGATACTGACCGTGTGGGCAACCGCACTGCCAGCCAAGCGCTGGCGGGAGAAACAGATGAATCCTTACCAGGTTTTGGGCGTGCCGGAGGGCGCGAGCCCGGAAGCGATCCGCGCCGCATACCGGGAATTGGTCAAAAAATACCACCCCGATCGTTACCAGGACAACCCGCTCAAGGAATTGGCCGAGGAAAAGCTCAAGGAGATCAACGAAGCCTACGACATCTTGAGCAAACAGATGGAAGCGCCGCGCGCCCGCACCTACGGCCAGGGGCGCGGTCCCCATACCGGCGAGAACGGCGGCGCGTCACAGTCACAAAGCCGCACGAGCTACACCGGCGCCTATGCCGATCAATACGCGCGCGCCCGAGAAGCTTTGGCACGCCACGACCTGGACGCCGCGCTTCGCATCCTGGAAGCGGTGCCCGTTCGCGAAGCCGAATGGTTTTTCCTGATGGGACACATCTATTTTCAGCAGAAGATGTTCGACGCCGCCCGCAAAGCCTACGCGCAGGCCGTATCGATGGATCCCAACAACTTCGAATACCGCCGCGCCTACCAGAGCGCAAGCGGCGCTTCGGCCTACACCGATCGCGACGTCGTGGTCTGCGGCAACGGAAGCGGCTCCTATGGCGGGCGAGGCTGGCTTTCGGCCTGCTGTCTCGGTTCGATCTGCCTCAGTTGCCTGAGCCCCTGCTGCTCGTGTGGCAACTCGCGCTACGGATATTGCTAAAAAATGTCGTCGGAGGGCAATTTGCTTCGCCGCCGGCGTATGAATAGGTACAAACGACAAATGAGTGTGTGGAAACAATGTGTGTTAGGTACAACCAACAAATGAGTGTGTGGAAACAATGTTTGTGTGGAGAAAGGAAGGAGTGAAAGCGTACACATGGAGAATGGTATGGTGTATCGCGAAGGTGGTAAGGGCGCCGATCTGGTCGATCTGTCGGCGTATCGGGAACGGAAACTTGAACGAATGGCGCGCGCGTCGGTCGAATCGTCGATTCGCTTTGGAGAAGCGGAACAGGTCTCGCCCGAAGAATCGCAGCTGCGGCTGGCGATTCGCCTGCATGTGCTGAAAGACGGCCAACGCAACGCTTACCCCGCTTGGATGCGCGCCGCGATCGCCCTGGGATTGTCCTGCCTGATCGCGGTGCTTCTGCTCGTGCCGTCGGAGGCAACGCCTGCTTTGCCGCAGCTGTTTACCGCGGTGGCGCTCTTGATCCCGCTGCTCTACGAGGGCGAGTACATGTATGCCTTTCTGGCCTACACTTTGCCGCTCGCCGTCGCAAGCCTTCTCGATCCCCCCTCCCAAACGACGGCGTTCTATATCTGTTTCGGCGCCTACGCCCTTTTGCGTAACGCGATCGGAAACCGTTTTTTTCGCCACAAAGCGGTGTTTTGGAAGCTCTGCGTGCTCGCCTTGCCCACGGCGCTGCTCGTAGCGGCCAACGCCTGCCTCGCGTGGGGGCTGTGGATCGACAAGATGCCAAGCGGGACATCCCCGGACCTCTACAGCGCCCTGTTTGCGGGGATCTGCCTCGCGATTTTCGGCGGCCTCGAACTGTCGCAGGGCGTGCTCTGGCGCGTCTATGCCGAGATGCTCCGCCCGCGCATCGTCCGCTTCTCGGGGGAGCGGGTGCGCCAGGCCGCATCCAGATAAGTTCCCCCGCCCCAAAGTGGCCTCTCGGCCACTTTTTTTCTGTGCTGTACAACCCCATTCAGGGGTGTGGAGCAGGTAGCTTTGTGCTATAATTAAAATATGTAAATGCACAAACACATGCGTCGTCGCGGCGGAAGGGAGCCGAATGTATGGATACCATCATCATCGGCGGTTTTCTCGGGTCGGGCAAAACCACGACCTTGTTGGCGCTCGCGCGGCACGCCGCCCAAAAAGGCCACTCGGTCGCCATCATCGAGAACGAGATCGGGAAAGTCAGCATCGACGACGGCGTGATCGAGCGCGAGGGATTCATGGTCCAAAACCTGTTTGCGGGCTGCGTGTGCTGCACGCTCACCGGAGACCTTTGCGCCTGTGTCGACACGATCGCGCGGGAACTCCAGCCCGATCTCCTGATCGTCGAATCGACGGGCATCGCCTTTCCGGAAAAAATCCGCGAAACACTGCAAAGATACCTGCAAGTCCCATCGCGCACGCTCTTGATCGTCGACGCGCAGCGCTGGCAGCGGATTTCGCGCGCCATGGAACACCTGGTGATCCAGCAGCTCGAGAACGCCGCCTGCGTACTCATCAACAAAGCGGACGCGGTTCCTGCCGACGTTCTGGCGGCGGTCGAAGCCGACATCGTGACGCGTTGCCCGGACGCGCGCGTTTGGACGGCGAGCGCCCGAGAAGGGCTCGACGACGCGACCTGTGAGGTGATCCTCTATGGCGAATCATTGGCGTGATGGCCATTTCCGCGCGAACCGCGAGACACGCACCGCCAAGCCCTACCACTTCGGCGTCACGGAACAAGACGGCGCGACGGCTCTGGCCGGCACCTGCCGCCTCACCCTCAACCCACCGCTCCCCGCCGCGCTCTTGCAGCGAGCGATCGAAGAAGCGGCGCAACGCGTCCAGACGCAGATCGAGGCGTCCGGCGGGATCGTGGGGCACGTCAAATGTTTCGTGGACGCAGATGGCGCGTATCTCCAGGTCTCCTGCACGGGCTTCGAGCCGCAATGCACGGCCTCTCCGGACTGGGATGCCGTCAGCGTGGCGCGTGCCGAGCTGCGATTTGCGGCGATCGGATACCAGTACGACCTCGCCGCCGTGCGCGCAGAGGTCAAAGCGCTCTTTGAGCGTTTGCTCACGAACGAAAGGATCTGACGCCTGCAACTGCGCGACCCGGTGTGGGGCCGGTGTGCGCACGAGGGGCGTTCCCGATAGGATCAGATAGGAGGTTCATCGTGAGTCTATTTGACGAAAGGGTCAAACGAACCAAGGATGCCATCGCCCTGCAACCCGTGGACAAGATCCCCTATTCCTACAGCGGCTGCGCCTACGTCGCGCGCCGCCAAGGCATCCCCATGTCCGAATTCATCCGTGACTTTCCCCGCGCGACGGACGCGACGATCGCATTCTGCAAAGCCCACCCCGGCATCGACTCGATCCATTCACCGATCATGGAGCCGGCCCTGCTTTCCACACTCTGGCTGTCACGCGTCAAACTTCCCGGCGTCGATCTTCCCGAAGACGATCTCTGGCAGGTCGACGAAAGGGAAGTGCTCACGCGCGACGATTATGTGGACATCATCGAGAACGGCTACGCTCCCTGGCTCGACAAATTGATGCGCGAAAGGCTGGGCGATCCGTACACGGCCATGCTTCCCTTCTTGCAAAACATCGGCACGACGACACAGCGCATGAACGCCGAAGCGCAGCTCCCGGTCATGAACGGCGCCAACGCCGGTACGCCGTTTGAAGGCTTCTGCGGCGGGCGGACACTCGTCGAGTTTTTCATCGACGTGATGGAGGAGCCCGAGCTCGTGAAGAAGGCCTGCGACGCCGCCCACGCCTACACCGCCGCCAACTTTGCGGCGACGCTCGAAGCGGCGAAGCCCTTCGCGGCTTGGGTGGGCGGATGGCGCGCCGCACCCGAACTCATGTCGCATGAAATCTGGATCGAATACGTCTGGCCCTACATGAAAGAGTTGATCGAGATCGCGATCGCCAAGGACGTGATCCCGATCCTGCACATCGACTCGAATTGGGACAGGGAGATCGGCATGTTCCGCGAGCTGCCCGCGCGCACTTTGCTGATCATGCTCGATGGCACGACGAACATCCGCCGCGCACGGGAGATCCTCGACGACCACAGCTGTCTGATGGGCGACGTTCCCGCCAGCATGCTGGCCTTCGGATCCGAGGACGACGTCTACAACTACACGAAGAAGCTGATCGACGACGTTGGCCCCAAGACCGGCCTGATCGTCAGCTCGGGCTGCGACAACCCGCTCAACGCCAAGGACGCGAACGTCGACGCCATGATCCAGGCAACCCTCGATTACAACGTATAAGCTCCCCACTCGTAACTCCACGCACCCTGCGACGCAAACGGCACAAGCTCGAGCTGTGCCGTTTTTTCGTCGCCGTCGAGGGTGGTGTACGCGCTATACCGACCATGTGATATAATGTGGCACAAAGCAAACGATGACGCGCGAAGACGCGCAAGAAGTGAGGACGAGATGCAGTACCGCGAAGACCCCAAGACCGGCAACCGACTTTCCGCGCTCGGCTACGGCTGTATGCGCTTTCCCGGCAGTTTGGGCCGCGTCGACCTGCCTGCCACGGAAAAGCTCGTGTTGGCCGCGATCGAAGGCGGCGTCAATTATTTCGACACCGCCTATCTCTACCCCGGGAGCGAAGAAGCCCTCGGCACGATCCTGCACAAAAACGGGCTGCGCGACAAGGTGTTCATCGCCACCAAGCTGCCCCAACAACAGTGCAAAAGCACAGCCGACTTCGACAAATTCTTTGCCATCCAAAAACAGAGACTGCGCACCGATTTCATCGACAACTATTTCATGCACAACATCTCTGCATATTCCCATTGGGACGATCTGAAACGAAACGGCATCGAGGCGTGGATCGCCGCCAAGAAAGAGCGCGGCGAAATTCGCCAGGTCGGCTTCAGCTTCCATGGGTCTCAGAGCGATTTCGAGCCCCTCCTCGACGACTATGACTGGGATTTCGTGCAAATCCAATACAATTACATGAACGAGAACTACCAGGCCGGGCGAAAGGGCCTTCGGGCCGCCGCATCCCGCGGTCTGCCGGTCTTCGTGATGGAACCGCTGCTCGGAGGCAAGCTCGCCACCGGCCTGCCCAAGGACGCGCTGGAAGGCTTCCGGAAGGCCGATCGCGATCGCTCGCCGGTCGCCTGGGCGCTGGGTTGGCTCTGGGATCAGCCGGAAGTGACCTTGCTGCTGTCGGGCATGAACACCGAGGCCCAACTGCGCGAAAACCTGGCGCTCGCGGATGCCGCCCGCCCAGGTATGCTCTCGGACGCCGACCGCGCGACGATCGCCGATGTCGTGAAGCGCTTGAATCGAAGTTACAAAGTGCCTTGCACGGGCTGCAATTACTGCATGCCCTGCCCGCAGGGCATCAACATCCCCACTTGCTTCTCCGCCTACAATGCCAGCTACGCGATCGGCTGGACGACCGGCATGCA
>JAVBLF010000047.1:0-47471 GCA_031553675.1 Eubacteriales bacterium
ACCCCCCAACAGATGTCCCAATCGATGTTCCAATTGATGTCCCAACAGATGATTCGACAGACATATCGCAAGAGAAGATCAATTCACTGCTCATTTCTCCTACCTCAGTGGTGAAGTTTGACAATGGCGCAACGGTCGTTTGTAGCCCGGAGGTGCCAGCCGGCCAAGACGGTGAGTGGACTACGTATCAAGTGAGCCCAGAAACCCAAATCTGCCCCTACACCGTGCCTGTCACGATGACGGTGCCAATTCCTGTAGAGGACGGTGGCGATTCGGGCGGTGTGGCCGTTCTGCCTTGCGGCGATTCAGGAGCTACAGACGAGTGCGTTCTGACCGAACAGAGCAACGCGCTGCTCACCGCCGTCGAAGAAGAATACGTGATTGGCGAACCGCAGGTCGAAATGTCGCTGGGCGATGACGGTGTTGTGACCACGCAAGACCAGTTGCATACCGTGACCTTTGCCGTAAACCCCGGCGACCGCGGCGCGATCACGGGCAACGCCACCGAATCGGTAGCGGATGGGCAGTCGATTGCGCAGATTCCGGCGGTGACCGCTGACCTGTACTATGCGTTCGATGCCTGGGTCGATCAAGATGGCAAAGAATATGCCAGCGACCAGGCGATCAAGGATTTGCCCATCGCGGGCGACATGACCTTCACCGCGCGCTTCAAATCTTTGCGGAGCGCGTCCGATCACTTCACCTTCCACGTGACGCTCAAAGCCATCAACGGCAGCTTCGACGAAAATGCGGTCACGCAGTTCGACGTCGAGGAGTGGATGATGAGCGAAATGGCCCCGCTGAGCAACCTGTCGGATGGAGCGACTTTTGTCGAACCGACCGTTACGCCCGATGCGGGGATGACCTTTTGGTATTGGCTGGATGAAAATGGACAGAAAGTCGATGACTTGAAGAGCCATGCCATCCAGGAAGACATGACCTTCTACGCCTATTGCGACGTGGACAGCGACGGCGATGGCCTGCCTGATGGCGTACAAAATGGCGGCAGCGTCGTTCCCGCCCTACCCACGACCCACCGCTATGTCGTGACGCTCGCCCTCAAGGGCGATGGCGCTTTCAACGGCGGACGTGCGGTATTCCTCGTGAAGGTCGTCGATGGGCAGAACGCGACGCTCGGCCAAGCGCAAGGCGGATTCAATGCGCCGACCTCCATGCCGACAAACCCCACGAACAGCGTATTTTTTGCCTGGGAAGACGGGGCAGGCAACGCGATCGCCGACTTGGCCCAATACGTCGTCTCGAAGGACGAGACGATCTGGGCACGGTTTGAAGCCGACCTCGACAGCGATGGCGTCGCTGATTGCAGCCAGACGCCGGGTGGCTGCGGCACGACCGACCCCGGCACGACGGATCCTGGTACGACGGACCCCGGCACGACGGATCCTGGCACGACGGACCCCGGCACGACCGACCCTGGCACGACGGACCCCGGAACGACGGATCCCGGCACGACGGACCCTGGCACGACCGACCCCGGCACGACGGACCCCGGCACGACGGACCCCGGCACGACGGACCCCGGCACGACCGACCCCGGCACGACGGATCCTGGCACGACGGATCCCGGCACGACGGATCCCGGCACGACGGATCCCGGCACGACGGATCCTGGCACGACCGACCCTGACGACACCGTGACGGAATTCCCGGAAGATGACGGTGAAGATACGGTTGTCGATAACCCCGACCAAGGAACAAATGATCCTGACACGGACGTCGAAGTTCCCGCGATGGAGACCATTGACATCCAGTATACTGTGGGTGCCAACGGCAGCTTGGACGGTACGACATCCTACCAGGGCGTGCTCGTCAGTGAGAAACTCGCCGAAAGGGCGCCCGCGCCCCTTCTCACACCGCATTACGGCTATGTCTTCAACGGCTGGATGGATGCGTCCGGCAATGCAGTCGATCCCGCCACGGCGACCGCGACCGCGGCGATGACGACCATTGAAGCGCAGTTCGTACTCGATCAGGCCAAACCCGACGAAAACGGCGACGGCATTCCAGACGATCAGCAGAACCGCTATACCGTGACGTTTGTCGCCGGTCAGAACGGCACGCTGAACGGCACGTTGAATTATGTGTTCATCGGTGGCACGAAAGGCGATGGCAAAGCACTGACCCTGAAAAACATCGTTGGAAACACATTCGCCGTTCCCAAAGCGGTTGCGGACAGCGGCTATGCCTTTGCGGGCTGGTCGCCGAGCACCAGCTTGAAAGACCTGAAGTTGAATGGCGATATGACCTTCACCGCCAATTTTAAAGCGCAAAAGGTCGAATGCACGTTCACATGCAACGGCCGCACCATCAAGAGCTGTCTGGGACAAAAAGGTTCGAGCATCGGCAGCATCTCGGGCGGCGCGAAGTCCATTCAAGTCCCGAAGTCGCCAGGCAACCAGTACAATTTCCTTGGCTGGCTCTGCCCTGACGGCATCATCCGCTCGACAGAGGACACCATGAAACTCAAGATCAACGCAGAGACGGTCTTCCAAGCCTGTTTCGCCAAGCGGTGATCGGAAGCCAATTCCGCGCAGCTTCCCCCATTCGATGCTTCGGATGGGGGTTCGCTTCGTGCTTCCGGATCGCGCACAGAACTCATGGTTGGCAGATCCATCGCGATATGCTATAATTTCGTTGTGCCGTGCACCCGTAGCTCAGCTGGATAGAGCGTCAGACTCCGACTCTGAAGGCCACATGTTCGAATCATGCCGGGTGCGCCAGAGAAAAGCCCACAGTTTGGAAGCTGTGGGCTTTCATGCGAAAGTGGGATTGCAATATTATTCCTTTGCCCCACAAAATCACTGCATTTTTACTGCATCACCTCAGGATGCGTATTCCTTTATGGTCAAACGGAGAGAGCTTCTCTGGTATTTGGTGAGCGAAATGCAGGGTTTTGATTCATCGAATCGGATCATGTCCGTCTCGAATCGTAATGTTTCCCTTCATAACAATGCCGGCCTTCCCTTGTGAATAATAGGTACTTCTCATCATTGTTCCCCGCATGCGCTGAGAATCTTCTCTTGATGCTTACGTGCGGTGTCGACGAGATTTCGGATCATATCGAACCCTGAAGTCGGCTCGACGGCTAGCCGATACATGGCGTGGAGATCGCTTTGCAATTCGCGTGATGCAGTGTCGTTTAAATCGCGATCTTCCATATCCAAATAGCATTCGGTAAGATAGTACTGCAGGCTATCGCTGACTTGGGGATTGAAGAAAGTTTCCGTCGTCTTGTTGAGAGGCGTGCCCCTCATTTGCCCAAGGCTTTCGCGTTGCTTGAATCGCTCCAAAAGCTTTTTCGAGAATACATCGCCGTACCATTGAACTTGATCGCCTTCTTCTCTAATGTCCCACTTCACGTTTTCAAAAGCCCAATGGAGCTTTCCGTTTTCTTCCGTACGTGCCAGCATCGTCTTAATCACGCAATACAGCCTTTCAAAGAAAACGGGATCCACGATACTGTCGATGGCTTTTTGCGCATCGACGCTCGCGTAAAGAAAAGACTGGAGGTAGTCTTTTAAAGACAAATTGAGTGCAAAGATGCTGACAATGTCGGCATGGCATTCGGAGAAAAGCTCTGCGAAAACGTCTGCATACCACTTGAGATGCACGATATGAACCAGGCCTTGTTTCTTTGGGTTTGGTTCTTGTAACCTGGAAATACCGAGGAGGCGGTCGCGTGCGCTAAACATGGCTTCACTCATCGGCAGACTGCGTCGTTTTTTTTGCATTCGCTGGCGGATCGATTTCGAGCCGTCATGCGTTGCACTTCCATCTGTACAGGTTTCAGAATCGATGATAATATCACAGATTTTTTCGATGTACTCATTATTTGCGAGTACATTAAGATAAGCTGTATGGCAGAATTGACTGGTTTCGTCGAGAAAAAGGTGCTGGGCTTCCGTTTTCGCAGTTCTCATGACCGGGGCAAGATACTGATTCGCTTCTGCCCGGCACGACGCAGCAACATCATGCGCGAGGCGATCGATATCTCGCTTTGATTCATCTGATAGCAAGTTGTGGGCATTGGCTTCTCCGATAAAAACGCCCGACAAAACAGCGGCGAGCATGTCGAGCATCAAACGAAAGCGCATTGCGCGGTTGCGCGTTTTGGCGCCGACGAAATGCGCACACTCGTGGGTGAGGATGATGAGCAGGCACTTTGGTGAAAAGAGTCGGCGCGAAGGCACAGACGCAATCAAAAGCCTGTCTCCGCCAGGGCTTCGGTCGGAATACAAGGGATTGACCCAGACGCGTTCGCGCAGGGTGGGAACGAGCATGAAGGCATAGTTGGCAGTGTCGTTGCCGCCACTTTTCAAGTACTTGATCATCTGAAGGAAATATGCCGTGTAGAAGGCGCCGAGCTTGGCGGGGTGCTCGAACGTGAGCATACTCTGCCCGTAATTGGGCAGGAACTCGCCTTCTGTTTGAAAAGTGTGTGCGATCAACTCCGTCCATGATGTGATGAAATCCAGCGCCTCGTGCAAGGCGTTGCCTTGTAGCCAGACGTTGGGTGATGGCTGCTCTTTTGGGTAAGGTCGTTCGAGCTTCTCCCAAATATGGTGGTTTTCCTGTTTGAGTAGCTCACTGGTCTGCGTCAGAAAGAACTCGACCGCCTCGTACGCCTGTACGAAAATTTCGCGCGCAAATCTGACCTTTTCCAGCTGCATCATGAGATTCAACAGCTCGAAAACAGCCTTATGAAAAAACTGATCGCGAAGATCCCCTTTGTCGGACGATTGGCGAAGCTCTTCCAAAAGCGCAAGCCACTGCTCCATCAGCTTGCCCGTCATCGGCGAAAGAGGCGGACCTGGAGGATCTTCTTGCTTGAGCCTTGAAGGATCTGCAACTTGAAGCAGGTGCGTGCTGAAATCGGTGATTGCAGCGCGAAAGTCATCGCAGCCCGGATTCATCAGGCCATTCGTGGTATAAAGGGACAACAATTCGCGCGAGGGAATGTCCTTGATATAAAAGGTGCCATCCGAAAAGCCTTGGGAAAAACAGGCGGAGGAGACGGTGCAACCGCCCCTTTCGAGGCGCTGCTGAATCTGACTGTGCCAGTAAAGAAACGATGAGGGCGAATGGATTGCGGCTTCGATGCGGATACCGTCGAACGTCTCAGCATCGACGTGACGAAGAAGCCGGGCACGACGTTCGTAGATCGGACTTTCGACCGGCGCATTCGTTGCGAAAAGATCACTGTCCCAGCCGCCCATGGTGTAAGCAAATTCCAAATAATCCTTTTCGAAGGCGAGCGAAACGATCACGGACTGGACAGAGGCATAATTGCTTGCGCGAAAGAACACGAAAAAGTCCGAACAGTCGATCGACGCATATAGGGAGTATGCGAGCGAGTCGGCATCGACCACGGACGTGTCGTTCTTTTGAGCATCAAGTGCTTTTTGGAGGTGCTGCTTCAGATGCGCATGCGCCGCATCAAAGCGTTCCTTTTTATGCAAATAGATGCGCGACACGAACAGATAGGGGAGATCCATGGCATCGCGGGCCCAGAAACGGGAATCGGCTGGACCGTCTGCAACGGCAAAAAGAGAGCAGACGTTGTCAACCCCGCGCAAGTGCCTTGACTTGTCCTTCGACGCAGCCCATATGCTGCGATAAGGCCCTTCAGGCGTGCGATTAACCTCTCTGATTTCCATCCAGTCGTAATAACCAAAAGTATACGCCTGAAGAATGTCATTCCCAACAGCGTGAGGCGGCATCGTTTTGTCCTTCGAGAGAGGAATGTGATGCTTGTACAAGCGGATTTCGCGGATGTCAAACGAAGCCGGATACTTGGACTCCAACTTCGACTCCAGTGATTGCGGCAGGTCAAGTGAATGCGGGCTATTCATAGCATTTTAAACCCCCTTGGCGTAGTACCAAAAGCTGTGATGCATGGCGTTTTGGGGAGTGTAGCCGCTTGTCTGCTCCGGCAGTGCCGCGCAGATGTCATGGATGAAGATGCTCATGCTCTTGATCTCGGAGACGCGCCCCTCGTTGCTATACGATTCATCGAGGCATGTCCAAACGTATGCGATCTGATTGGCGACGGCTTCGGCGTCGGTTTGTGTGTGTTCGTTCGATAGTTTTGGCAGGTACCTAAATGCCAATATGGGGGAATAATCCTTCCCCAAAACACAACACTCATACTCCAAAATGGTCGCGACGCAGATGTAATCGAAATGGTACGCGCCGTTTTGCCGCGAGAGCTTGAGTATGCTTTGGATGCGCTCCTGGCTGCTTCTTTGCCAGCGTTTGCTAGCGGTGTCGTCCGTTCCGTTGGGTTCCGGGCACTTGCGGTAGATCCATCGTACATAAGCGGACAACAGCCCCGTATTGCCCTGTAGGATGCGTGCCTGGTCGGATGGGTCGCAGGGTTCCTGCCTTTCCTTCAGGAGCAGCCGGGATACAAATTTGTCCATGTATTCCATGCGCGGAATGGCCGATTCGTCGTTTGGGAGATGGTCAAAAAAGGCTTCCATCAAGTGAAATGCATACCAGAAAAAAGGATAGACAACGAGGGGCGAGTTGCGATTCTCCTTGTCGGAAGCAAGTCGTTCAACGATTTCGTCGGGTCGATCGACCATACGCTGGAAAAAATCATCAAGCGCGATCTCTTTCATGTCGTGGAGCGGGTGATCGGCTTGGCTACCAAAGTAGGAGAATACGTTTTCGAAAACTTTCAAGTTATTGTGTAAGTGATTGTTGTCGACTCCGTTCTTTCTTGTCCTCCAACCCGTCAAGTTGGACAAAAAACCCTCGACTTTGGTCAACAACCTCACTTGCCATGTTTTGGGTTCAAACTGCACACGCGAACGCAGCTCGGTGACGATGGTTTTTCGCAGACCGCGTTGGTAGCTGGCAAAGGCAACGACAACCAACCCAAGAAACAGCAACGATACGCATACTAAAAACGATGTCACAAAGGTCCAGATGGCAGATGCCAAAGCCGCCAAGAAAAGGGCAAGGCAGAAGAGCAAAACAGAGAAAATGAATGCACTCAAATTGGTATGATCGAGATCATGGTATGAAACGCCAAAGCACGTCTCGCTATTCGACTTGAGCGCGAAATCGAAAACGAACGCGAACAGCGCGGCGGTTAATATGAGAATGTTGAGGATCGCAAACATGGCCGCATGATCAATCAGAACGGGCGGTAGAGAGGGAGTGGCATGTTCGACGAGGCTAAAAAAAACGATCGAAACAAGATTGTTAAAAAACGGTATAATCATAGCAAACCTATTGTGTTCAAAAAAACAGCAACCTTTCGGTTGCTGTGAGTTGCTCCATTAACTGTCGGGCTGATCGGATGAAGAAGGTAGCCGCGATCGAACGCGCGGCTCATAGGTAAACACTGCCTTGTAAATCGGTGCAAACGCACAAATTGTCTCTTGGTTAGAGAGACGATCCGTATCAAGGTATTCGGAATGATCACGTTTCGGCGCCGGTGCTTGCAATGGGATGCTCAGCTCGATCTCAGCTCGTGAAATAAGACGTTGCATGAGCACCCTCCAATTTGTCGAAAACAGTATACACCACTAGTGGTGTATTGTCAAATGATTTTTGTCGCGATTTATGTTTTGATTATACATAAGATCGCTGCCTATAGTCAAGACCTATTTTGGTACGAAAATGCGGCTCGCTCTTCAGAGCGTATGCCCATTTCTGTTAGAGTATGCCCGCTTTTAGAAAACGTTACGCAGGGCACGCTTTTTTCTCGTGGCGTGACAATAGCGCGCTTGTTTCGCAGCTTGCTATGGTCGCAGTGCGTCCCTGACGGCCAAATGCGCGTTGATGGCCGCGTAGGCCTGCGTCCGTTTGTCCTGACTGAGGTGGGTATAGATGCCGAGGGTGACCTTGAGATCGGCATGGCCGAGCATTTCCTGGGCGTTTTTGACGTCGACGCCGGCGTCGTAGAGCATGGTGGCGTAGCTGTGGCGGAGCATATGCGGCGTGATGTGGTCGAGGATCTGCACGGCGGGGCGGGCGCGCGACGCATCGCGTCCCCCCACTTGAAGGTTGAGGTAATGGAGGTAGCTGTTCCAGGCGCTTCGAAAGGCCGCCTCGGACATGGTATTGCCTTTGGCACTGGGGCAGACGACCAGGGAAGCCTTGCTTTTGGCCGTTTCGAAGGCACACGCGAGCACGGGGATCATGGCGTCTGGAATGGGAACTGAGCGCGTTCCGGCCTTGCTTTTGGGGGTTTTGAGGACTGGCTGGTTCTTGTCGAAGTAGACCGACTTTGAGACCGAAATGCGCTTATGCTCGAAATCGACGTCTGCCCATGTGAGAGCAAGAAGCTCACCACGGCGAAGCCCGCAGTGGAGCATGATGAGCACAGGCACCCCCATACGGTGCCCTTTCCAGCAGCGTTCGACAAGGGCAATTTCGTCGGGTGTCAAGGGGCGGCGCTCGGTGGGTTCGACGCTGGGGACCGTGACGCGCGCAAACGCGTTGCGGAAAAGGATGTCGTTGTCGACGGCGACGCCCAATATCTGGACGGCGACCATGCGAATGTCACGCATGGTCTTTTGCGCATAGCCGTCCTCGGCACGCTCGTTGATGAGCGATTGCAGGTGATGGGGCTTGAGTTCGATGAGCCGGTAGGCGTCAAGCTCGGGGAGTAGATGCTTGTCGAGTATGGTTTGGTAGTTGCGGCGCGTGCCGGGCGCGATACCGGGTTTGTAGCGCTCCAGCCATAGCCGAGCGAGATCGCCAAAGCGCATCTTTTCATCGCTCGAAAGGGTACCGTGCTGATGCCGCTGCTCGTAAGCAAAGCGCTTTTGATCGAGTTCCTTGATGGTCTTGGCGTAAAAGGTCTTGCGGATGGGGCGGCCGTCCGGCTTTCGACCGACGACGAGCGAGCTTTGGTAGAAGCCATCGGCTCGCTTTTTGTATTTGCTGGCGCGTGGCATGGGCGCACCTCTTCCTTTCCAATTTCGGGTGTAGCGATGTGCATGATGCTTACCGATCAGAGCATGTTTCGCATCTCTGTGTTGCGCCTTATGCGGGCGCAGCCTCTACTTTCTGCTCCTCACGCCCGATTCCTTGTTGGAAAGGGCTTCTTCGTGCTGCCGCTTGCCGAGATCATAAAAGAACGACACCAAATCGGCGGAACGATCGATCATCTTGTCTTTGAGTTTGCCATCGGACAGGGTGCCGATCCACTGTTCATCGACAGCGTGCGATAAGAGCGTGACGGCGTGGTCGATCCGTTTGCGATCTGCGTCGAGATCGATCAGCGCGAGAGCCGCCGTTTCCGACAGTTCGGCACGATCGCATGCTTCGAAGAGTGAAGCGTAGCGTGCGCCCTGTAGCATCATTTCGACTACGGTGCCCATCACCCCGATCGTGCAAGATTCGAGTATGTCACTCTCGTCCCATGCATCGGACAGCAAGGCGTCGAGTATGGCGTGAAAGCCCTCGAGAAGACCTTGCCCGTTGGCGAGGCGCGAAGCCTTTTCACCGAGGTCATTGGCTGTATCGATGCTGTCGTAGAGCGCCCCGCGCGTGCGGTAGGGGCTCTTTCCAAGCAGGTAATCCGTCGTAACGCCATAGTAGTCCGCAATGCTTTCCAGTCGAGATGCTGTGGGATCGCGGGTTCCCTGCTCGTAGTTGGCGTAGGTCGAGAGCGCGATGCCCAAGTCGCTGGCAACGTTGATCTGCTTGACGCCTTTTTCCTCGCGCAACTTCGTGAGTTGATCCGAAAGCATGTTTGGTTTCTCCCTTCGTTTGCCACCAATGTACAGTATAGCACAGTTCGGGACAATTGCAAATAAAAAACGAAGAATACCCGATTGTGGTACACGAAAATTTGTGGTAAGATCATGATATATCCATTTCATGGATACATAAATAAAAATTGGAGGAAAATGATGCGATACCAAAAACTCGACGACATGCCCTTTCCACTCGATGCGCTTAAGGTATCCAAGGTGCTGGGCATTTCGCGTTCCGGCGCATACAACCTGATGCGAAGTGAGAGCTTTCCTTCGTTTCGGATCGGTTCGCGCCTGGTTGTGATGAGCGATCGTTTTTCGGTCTGGCTGGAAGCCCAGCAGGGCAAAAACGGCACGGAGGCGTGATGCAGCTTGCAGACGTGCTCGCACGGTTCGAGCGCCCGATCAAGCGGGCAGGTGGTTACTCGGCTGCCTGCCCATGCCACGATGACCGCCGCCAGAGCTTGAGCATCGGCGAGGGGAAAAATGGTGGCGTTCTGTTGCATTGCCACGCCGGATGCGACACGAAGGCGATCCTCGAAGCTGTCGGGCTGCGTTTTCGCGATGTTGCTCCGACGGAAGAACGGCAAGGACCGGCGCTTCGTGCCGAAAGCAGCCAGAACGACAAAAGGGCGATCGTGCCGATGCAAAGCCAAATCGTTGCCACTTACGATTACTGTGATGAAGCAGGGCGCTTGCTTTTCCAGAAAGTGCGCTATGCGCCAAAGGGCTTTTCGCAGCGCCATCCGGACGGGAAAGGCGGCTGGAACAAAGGCCGCGGCGGACAGGCGGTACTGTTTCGGCTCCCTGCGATCGCCGCGTCCGATACGGTGTGGATCTGCGAGGGCGAAAAGGATTGTCTGCGTTTGGCGGCGCATGGGCGATGCGCGACGACAGCCCCCGACGGTGCAGGACCGGGGAAATGGAAGCCCAGCTACAACGATGCGCTCGCCGTCAAGAATGTGATCATCATTCCGGACAACGATGCGGTTGGAATTGCCTACGCGCGCGAAATCGCCGATGCGCTTTCGGGTGTGGCCAAGTGTGTCAGTGTGTTCGACCTGGTGTCGCTCTGGCCGGAGCTGCCGCCCAAGGGCGATCTATCGGATTTTCTCGACGCGATGAGTGCGCGCGAACCTGCGCATGGAGAAGAAGGTGCATTGCTGCAGATCGAGGCGATGATCGCGCTTGCCCTGCAAGGAGAGGCAGCGCCAAGCGAAGAAGCCGCTGCACAACCCCCCTCTGACGGAACGCTCCGTTGGTCGGAACCCATCCCTCTGGACGCGCCTGATACCAAAAGAAGCGCCTTCCCGTTGCACGCGTTCCCGCCGCCGATCCGCGCCTTTCTCGAAGCCTTGGCTGAGTCCACGCAAACGGCTCCCGAAATGGTCGGTCTACTCGCGCTCGGCGTTCTGTCGGCCACGCTTCTCGAACGCTGTGACGTCGAGGTGACCCCCGACTGGGTCGAGCCGGTCTGTCTCTATGTCGTGGCCGTCGCTGCGCCTGCGGAGCGAAAGAGCGCCGTCCTCGGGACGTTATGTGCGCCGCTCCACGCGTTCGAGGAAGAGCGCATCCGCCTGCAAGCTGATGAAGTCGCCGCGAGCGCGGCCGAGTGCCGCATGCTCGAAAAGCGCTTGCAGGAAGCCGAAAACAAAGCGGCCAAGGGCAAGGGCGATCGAGACGAAGTCCGGCGTCTCGCCGCCGAGCTCGCTTCGTTCGAACGCACGCTGCCCTTTCAGCTCTTGGCCGACGACTGCACCCCGGAGCGTTTGATCAGCCTCCTCGCCCAGCAGAATGGCCGCATTGCCATTGCCAGCAGCGAGGGCGGCATCTTCGATGCGATGAGCGGCCGCTATGACAAGTCACTCAACCTCGACGTCTACCTCAAAGCCCACGCGGGCGACCCCATTCGCGTCGATCGCGTGGGGCGCGCTTCCGACAAGGTGCTTCAGCCGCGGTTGACACTGCTGTTGACCATTCAGCCCGACGTTCTCGAGGGGCTTTTCACCCACGCCAGCTTTCGCGGACGCGGCCTATGCGGACGCTTTCTCTATGCATGCTGCACGTCAAAGGTCGGTCACCGCAGGGTCGATCCCCCTTCGATTCCGAACGACGTTCGCCAGGACTATGCCGATGCCGTCGACGCTATGTTGCGCGCCGGTCGCAGCGGAACACTGACGCTCGACCAGGACGCTCAATGCGAACGGTTGGCCTTCATGCGAGAGATAGAGACGCGCCTAGGCTCAGACTGGAGCGACATGCAGGATTGGGCCGGCAAGCTGCTTGGCGCAACGATCCGCATTGCCGCCCTGCTGCACATCGCGACCCACCCACGGCATGCATTTGAAACGCCGATCGACGCCATAAGCTTTCGCGCCGCTGTTGACCTGGCCCGCGTGTTGGCGGAGCATGCCCTGAACGTGTATGCTAGACTCGACGAGGACGAGGATCTGAAGAACGCCCGCTATATTTGGAAACGCATTTGTCAGACCGGTGCAAAGGAAATCCGCAAACGCGAAATCTACCGCCTTTGCCACGGTTGTATCCCGAGAGTCGAAAGACTCGACCCGCCGCTCGCATTGCTCGAAACCCACGGCTACATCCGATTCACCGAAGAAACGACCGGTGGACGCCCCAGCAAAATGATTCTCGTCAACCCGCGGGCAAGTGTGCCAAAAGTGCCAGAACTTTGACGGAACATGATGAAGCAGCATTTTGGCACTTTTGGCACGTTGTCCCACGAAAAGGAAAATGCAAAATAACTGAGCTTGTGAGGCAAAGTACGATGACGCTCTGACACATTTGCATCGATCGACCAGCCCGAAGAGCCAGAGTCAGATGGCAAGACTCGGATCTTTTGGCACTTTTGGCACGCAGTTTTGCAATGGTGAAAACATGAAAAGCAACAAAAAGCAACTCATTCTCGCCGCATTGATCGCCCACCCGACTGTACGTGAGGCCTCCCAAGCCTGTGGTGTGTCGGAGTCGACCGTCTACCATTGGCTGCGAAAGCCTGCCTTCGTGCAGGAATATGAAACGCTTCGCGAAGATATGCTGCGCGAGTGTGCCCGCTTTTTCCAGACGCGCATGGCTGACGCGGCCAAGACCACGCTCGATATCCTTTCCGACTCCGATGCCCCACCACAGGTGCGCCTGAATGCAGCCAAGCTCTTCTTCGAAGTCGGCACCAAAATGATTCGTTTCTCCGAAAACCGCGATGTCAATGCATTATGGGGAGCTGCGCTTCGTCAGGCGGAAATCGATGTCGAAGAGACGTATCACAACGCATTTGTTGATGAGATTTGAAGAAAATAGCAGACGTTCGTTCCAACTTCGCATTCGTGACGAGTGGTGGTATGATCTCTGATTATCGAGAACCATGCGTACGTCGCGTACAATTTTCCTTGGCGGACGTCGAAGCTCGGGAAACGATTCGTTGGCATGACCGAATACCAAGAGGTCAGCGAATCCGAAAAGGTGAATCGCGCGCCTCCAAGTCATCCACCTTCACTGCATTTCTACTGCACCACGGTTGATTAATAACAGGATTCTGTACGCGTTCGGCGAGTATTGCGATGGTTGTATTTGTCTGAAGTGGCTTGCCTTGGGCGATAGCCCTCTGTCACGGCTTCACAGTTCCAAATCCATGCAAAGCTCCGACTCTGAAGGCCACATGTTCGAATCATGCCGGGTGCGCCAGAGAAAAGCCCACAGTTTGGAAGCTGTGGGGGTTTTTCTTTGTCCGGCGTTGCAATGTTATTCTGTTGCGAAACAAAACTACAACTTTCGAGTGCATAAACGACTTGCGTTCCCAAAAGGGGCGGCTTAAGTGGTGCCTTCCAGCGCGGAAGAATTGTGCAATTGATTTTGCTTACATTTTATGGTAATATTAGGGCGAAGATTTTGCTAAAGTTATAAAACAGAAAAAGCGTGTATTTTAGTAAAGTGAGCTAACCAAATATTATATACATGCGATTTTATATACATAAGATGTGTTTGGGAGAGTGTCGTTTAAATGAAAAAGCGGATGAGATTTTTCAATAAACCCAAAAGAGCCACTGCGATTGCGATCACGGTGGCGCTGACTGCCCTTTTCAGCCTGCGTTGGTATGTGTCCTACGCGCAGGAGGCATACGTCATAAAGCTTGACGAAAATGTGGTGGGAGAAAACGCCGGTCTGAGCGTTTTTGTCAGCGGCCCGGGCGTAGAAAAGGTGGACGACACCACCTACATGGCAGAACCGGGATCGATCGTAACCATCACGGCGATCAACGAAAGCCGGATCTTTACGGATTGGGAACTGACCGGCATCGCCCCGAATTCCGCTACGAACCCGTCAACCACTTTCGTGATGCCTACAAACGCAGTTGCGGTGGACGCATCTTCGAGCGCGGCAAATGCGGCCACCGATGTCGGGAAAACCATGTCACTGAGTTATACGATCAGTGATTTCCATGATTTTTTCGCGCTACAGGAAATCATAGCCAAAGCTTCCATTACAGCGGCGGAAATCACGACATACAACAACTATCTGAGTGAATTTGGCTTGTCGTGTACGACGACCACCGCCTATACGACGGCAAGAAACAAGCTTATGCCGGCATATTATCGTGTGACCTCCAGCATGTCTGTGACGCAGCCAAAGCCTGCTGACCAGGCCAACAACGACAGCTGGGTTCCCACGCAGTTTTTCCGGGGTCTCGGTACTTCCGCGAATCCCTTCAAAGGGGTGATCGATGGCGGGAACCACTTGCTGACCATCACAATCAATGACACTCCGACCACTTCGGTCGCCTATGGCGCGGGCATCGTGGCCTTCGCGAACGGTACGGCATCCAACCCTGCGATCATTCGCAACATGCAATCCTACGGCAGCATTATGGCGGAGGTGAAAACCTCCACTGCGAGCCTGAAAATTGCTGTCGGCGGCATTGTGGGGAATATGGGCGCAAGTACCGTGATGTACAATTGCACCTCCAAGGTCAATATCATCGCGAAAAGCAGTGCACCGAGCACGGCGACCAGTTTGTACGTCGGCGGGCTTGTGGGCTATTCCGACGCCGGATTCGCCAGCGGAAGCAACAACGTCTATGCGCCGAACAAGCTGATGATATCGGCGGAGACCAATACGGCTGCCTATGTGGGGGGCTGTTACGGCTATGTGAACAACGCGTACATTTTGGACGGGACGGCGCGGTTGGATCATTCGAAAGTCAACGCCTACTCGACGGGAGTGAACACGTCCTCCCTTGCAGTTGCGGGCGGCATCGTCGGATATTACAACTACAGCAACCCTACGGCGACCGCGCTCAAGGGCTGTTCCGTATCGTCTTCCGGCGAGTTTACTGTCAACGCCACCATCGACGGTTCCACGACGGCGCGCTGTGCATACAGCGGCGGGATTGCGGGCTATGTCAGAACGTCAAATGCCACCGGCGTCGTCAAGATTTCCAAGATTGGAATCGATGCGGATCAGGGCGGGTCGGGCGGCACGTCTGCCGGGCGCATCATTGCCCGCGACCTCACGGGTTCTTCGAATGTGACGGTTTATGCTGGCGGCTTATTTGGCCGCGTGGACAACAACGGAAGCAACAACGGCATAGTTTTTTCTGACCCCATTGGCGGACCGAATGGCAGTGACGGCAGTGACGTATTTCATGGCGGCATCTACATTGACGCCATCACATATGGCTTGGGGAATTCCTATGCCGGAGGCATTTGCGGTTACGGATCCTTATTTTCCGGACCGCTGGCATTCGACATGTCGGACGTCCATCTGAGCAATGTGCAAAAGAATACCACTTCGGGTGCCGGTGTGAGCTACACGGGCGGTTTCGTTGGTGGAACGATTACAACTTCTGTGAATATCGAAAACATTACTTTGTACGGAAATAATTTTACCGTCGAAGGCATGCGCGAGTCGGGGGCCACCGGCAACACGGGGGCGATGTATTCCGGCGGTATCATCGGCTATAAATCCGGCGGTACGATCAACAATTGTCGCCTGCTCTTGACGAACAGCAAAGTGATGCTGAACCAGAATTCCTACCAGTCGAAGTCGGGCAATGCGTATTTGGGTGGATTGGCAGGCTATACCACGAATGTGCAGGTGCTGGGCTGCGTCATAGCGGGCGCCGAAACGTCCCCCGGCGTTTACGATGGCGGGACGACAGAGGTTTCGGCGATCCTCAATACCGCGCCCGGCTTGCATGGCGTCGCAGATTGCTACATGGGCGGAATCGTTGGCAACATTTCGGGCGGCGTGATGAGCGACTGTCAGTTCATCGGCGATCCGAGCAGCGAGAAGGACATGATCAAGCTGTTTTCAAACCATGCTGCGAATTCTCCCAGCGCAGGTGGCTTGACGGGCTTTGCGATGAACGGCGTCAAAATCAGAAACTGTACGGTGTCCGGTACCTACGTGATGGGCGATGGCTACAACAACGACATTGCGAAGACAGACACCGATATCATCGTCGGGGGGCTTGTTGGCCTGCAAACCGGCAACACAGTTACGATCGATAACTGCAATGTGTTCAATAACCGGATTGAAGCCAACGGCCGCGATTATACACTGACCTACGCAGGGTGTGTAATCGGGTCAGGGTTCTCAACCACCTATAACATCAAAGGCTGCATCGTGGAAGGCAATGAGCTGGTCGTGACCGCCCAAAAAAAGTGGGGCGCCGGCGGTGGGGTCATTGGGTATCTGTACGATCAAAGCGCGGCCAATATCGACAACTGTCTCGTCACGGATACCAGCATCACGGTGACGTCCGCCGGAACTGACCCCAGCCAGTCGCCTTATGCCATTGGCGGCGGGTTGATCGGCACATCCAGCGCGCTTATTGCAAAAATTACCCTGTCCAACTCCTTTACAAACGCAAAGATCACACTGACGCACGTGAACGACGCGTGGTGTTACCGCGGCGGGCTGATTGGCTGGCGAAGCGGGTTGACCCAGTTGACCGCGACAAATGCATTCTATCATATCCAAAATGTCGGCACCGATCTTGCCGTGGGAGGTACGACTGCGTCCCAAACGACCATGATCGCAGGTTCCGGGCTCGATTTCGCGCCCCGTTCCTTGGATTTGGCGGTGCCGAAACGCGTCTTGTTCCCCACTGGTCTGGGAACAGGAAACTCGCAAATTGTGACGGCCAGCGGACAGCCGCATACCATCAGCTACCTGACGAGCGCGGAAATGATCGAAGGCGTGTCCGCCAACAATCGCTACAAGATCGAGAAAAACGCGGGCATGAGTGGGGTCGGCACGTCCGATTTGAATGTCAGCATTACCCGATACGACCCGCTGATACCGGCTAATGTCTTGGAAAAGCCGACCCGATATTTCGGCACGATTACCGCACTGGTCAGTGATACGGCCTCGACAGCTACTTCCATAGCATTGCATGAAGGAAGCGACACGGGGCCTGTGATCTCGACCGCGAATGCGAATACCCATGTTTCCTTGAAAATCGATCCGACATCCGCGGGCAAAAGAGAGTTTTATGCCATCACCGATCTGCCCACGGTGTCCAGCGTGGACGGATCGATGGTGCATCCCGTAATTTGGAAGTTCTACGATGGCAATGGTACGCCCATCGCGCCGGCGGCGTTGACCCAGTGTGGTGTCACCATCAGCATCGATGGGAACAAGCTGACCATCCATCCCAATGTCCCCATCAACGCGCTGAGAACCTTCTCGTTTCAGGCAGTGCATGCGCAGAACAACACCCTGCTTTCCGACAAGGTCACAGTTGACGTGGAACCGATCTATGTGCAAAGCATCAAACTGAGTTCCTATCTGTCGCCGGAACATGTGGTGACGGGCAGCATCGATGATCCGACGAATCCGGTGGGATCGGCGGGCAATCCTTTGCTCGTTCTCAAAAACAGCACCCTGAAAATGAACGCCCAGGTCCTGGGCGAGGGCAGCTTCGTCGGCAGCAACGGACTGATCGAGCCAACGATCAAGACGTATATCTTTCAGAATGCGGAGTTGGTTTCGGGCAAAGCGGGTGTTCTCACGGTGTATGCCGACGGAACGATTTTCACGGGGCCCTTCGACGGCATCACCGACGCTGAGCTGGCCAACACCGTGTACCGCGTCAAGGCCGTTTCGGTGGGCACCAAAGCGGACGGAACGCTTGCCGAAACCAATTATATTTACATTCAGCTTTGCGTGGGCGCCTCAGTCGACAAACGAACGACCGGCACCATTTTGAAGACGGACATTTCGCCCCAGCCGACGGACGATGTGGCGTTGGTGGGCGGAAACATCGACGGCAGCAACATGTCGCTGCTGATGTGGAATGCGGATTATGTTTTCACCACATCGCCGCAGGCCGGTTACGGTGGGATTCCGGAAGTGTACTATGCGATCGGTTCAGGCCCATACGAAAAGATCGAGATTGGCGCTCCCAATTCGGTTGCGTATGGCACATTACTGAACGCGAACACCAGCGAATGCCAGTTTACCATCAAGGCGAACCCCGCGCTTACCGGTGATATCCACATCGCGGTCAAGTACTTCCTCAAGTATACCGTCGTCTTTTATCCTCGAAACGGCGACCTGCCGATTCTGTTGGATTTGCCGATCGGCATCGAAATTGGCGCGGCGATTCCGGTGGTCACGAGAGTCGGCTACACCTTCGATGGATGGTTTACGACGGACATCGCCGACAACGATGCGGCATACGGACTGCCCTTGATGCCCGCGACAAAAATCAGTCCCGGCATTGCGTATTACGCCAAATGGACCATCATTCCTTGCGTTGTGGCTTACGACGCCAACACCACCGCGGCAACCGGTACCGTGCCTGCAAGTGTGACCTACGACTACGGCGATTCCGTTCTCATTGAAGCGGCAATGACACGGACGGGGTATCGCTTTGTCGAGTGGACTACCGACCCGAGCGGCACTGGCACGGCATATGCCCCGGGTTCTTCCGTTGTCATTACGGAAGACGTCCGCCTGTATGCCCAATGGGAAGCCAAAGCATTCGACATGCTTTTCGACGCCAATGGCGGTGTGGCAGGAACCCAGGCCAGCATGAAAGTGACCTACGACGCGGCCGTCGGTGCGTTGCCTGACGCTTCCCCGCAGATCCCGTCGCGCGCCGGCTATACCTTTCATGGCTGGAGTTATCAGAACGGCGCAAACAATGTGGTGAACGTGACGGCTGCCGACGTCTACCTAACGGACGATGACACGACCGTCTACGCAGTATGGTCCAACAACGACCACACCGTCACCTACGATCCCGGAACAGGCGGCAGCGGCAACATGACGCCCAATCCCGACAATGTGAAGTACGATCATCTGTATGTCGTGCGCGGCAACGGGTTTGCCAAGAATGGCTATACCTTTGCCCGATGGAACACAGACATCGGCGGAACGGGATCGAACTATGCCGCGGGCGACACCATCACCATCGCGGGGGATCTTACCCTCTTTGCGCAGTGGAGCGCCATTCCGTATTCCATCACTTACGATGGAAACGGCAACACAGGCGGCACGGCGCCCATCGACACGACGGTGTATACCATTGATGACAACGGGACAGTCGTGGGAGAGGGGACCCTGGAACGGACGCACTACACCTTTGCGGGATGGAACACCGACAGGAATGGCGCGGGAAGCGCCTACCAGGTCGGGGATAGCATTTCCGTGCAAGGGCATGTGATTTTGTACGCCCAATGGACGGCAATCCCGTATTCGGTTACCTATGACGGCAATGGCAACACGGGTGGGACCGATCCGCAGGACAGCGCTACCTATACCGTGGGGCAATCGGCCACCGTCTTGGGCGCGGGATTCCTTGAGAACCAGGACCATGTCTTCAACGGCTGGAATACCGAGCGGGACGGCAGTGGCACCTATTATCAACCGAACAGCGCCATCATCATGTCGGGCAATGTGACGCTGTATGCCCAATGGAATCCCAACTATTACGTCACTTACGACGGCAATGGCCACACGGCGGGGACGGCGCCCACCGACAGCATCGCCTATGTGGGCGGTGATACGGTAAGCGTGCAGGGCACCGCGACGCTGGAAAGAACCGGATACAGTTTTGTCGCGTGGAATACAGCCCAGGACGGATCGGGCCTCAATTACGCCGAAAACGCGACCTTCGTGATCAGCGCCAACACCACGCTTTTTGCCCAGTGGGCGCCGATTCCGTATCGCATCACCTATGATGGGAACACCAACACGGGAGGAAGCGCCCCGTATGATGGAAACAGCTACATCATCTACGACATCGCGAACGTAGCGGACGAGGGCAGCCTGACAAAAACGGGGTACACATTTGCGGGCTGGAACACTTCGGCAAACGGAAGCGGCATGGCGCATCTTCCCGACACCACCATCACCATGACGCAAGACTTGACCCTGTTCGCCCAGTGGACGCCGATTCCGTACACGGTGAGATACGATGGAAACGGGAATTCGGGCGGGAGCGCGCCGGTGGACAGCACCATTTACCACATCCACGACCTCGTGACGACAAAAGGGGCGGGAAGCCTGGTGAAAACCAAAGCCCACTTTATCGGATGGAATACCCAATCGGACGGAACGGGCACCGCCTATGCCGCAAACGACAGTTTCAGCATGCTGGACAGCGATGTCGTTTTGTACGCCCAGTGGACGCCGGTTCCGCACACGGTGAGCTATGATGGAAATGGGAATACGCGCGGAAGCGTTCCGAAGGACCCTACCATCTACTATGTCAACAACATGGTCACGACAAAAGGGCAGGAAACGCTGGCGAAGACCGGCTGCTATTTCACCGGCTGGAATACCGAAGCGGATGGAACGGGCGACGCCTATGCTGCCAATGCGAGTTTCAAACTGCCGGACGCGGATGTCGTGTTGTATGCCCAGTGGAAGCGGAAGCCGCACTCGATCACCTATCATGGGAACGGAAACACGCGCGGAAGCGCGCCGGTGGACAGCACGATTTACTACGCCGACGACATGGTGACGGCAAAAGGGCGGGAAAGCTTGGGGAAGACCGGCAGCGCGTTTACCGGATGGAATACGCAGGCAGACGGAACAGGTATCGGCTATGAAATGTACGCAAGTTTCCCCATGCCGGACGCGGATGTCGTGCTGTATGCCCAGTGGTCGGAAGGCCATCACGCGGTCATTTATGAAGGAAACGGCCACACCAGCGGAAATCCGCCTGTAGACAGTGGGATTTACAACATCAACGACCAGATCACCGTTGCGGATCAAGCGAGCCTGCTGAAAACCGGCTGCCGTTTTCTCGGTTGGAGCACCCAGGCCAACAGCGGCGGTACAGTGTATCAAGCGGGCGATACGCTCACGATGCCGGCAGGCGGCATCACTTTGTATGCGCAATGGGAAGAGGATCCGAACGCAACGAGCGAGGGAGACGAGGGGACAGACGGACGGATAGCGGGCGGGGACCACAGCGGCACATTCGGCTCCAGAGAATCCCCACCCTCGATCAATCGCCCACCGGAGCTTCCGGAGAAGGGGGACGCCACTCCGTCGCCCAGTGTCGCGCCGGAACTTCCGGAGAACGGGGTCGCCATACCATCGCCGCCGCCCCAAGGCGCTCCTGGGCTTGACGGGAATGCGGACGCCGTTCCGCCTTCGCCCGATGGCTCGCCGGTGCATCCGGAGAATGGGGACGGCAGCCAGGCGTCGACTCCTGACGACACGCAAGAGCTAACCGCCGATGGGTACGCCATTCCGATCACAGGCGAGCGCAATGTGATCCCTGTCATCGCGGTGGCAATCCTATCCGCTTGCGCGATCGCAGTCACCTTGCTCAAAAAACGCAAGTTCTAAGGGTTGCGAGTCCGCATCAGAACCAACAGCAAAAAGCCCAAGCGCATGGTCATATGAGCTTGGGCTTTTTCATATCGGCAGGCAGGCGCGCGATTCGTTCGCGAGAAGTGTCGTTTGCCGCGCGCGATTGCCCGATGCGTCCCGACAAGACGAAGTTTTCGGGCTTCTTCTCGTGTTCGGCAATCAGGGCATCGACTTGGGCAAACAGTTCGTTCTGGCTTTCGATGGCTTCTCGCGCCAGCTTTGCGCTTTGATCCGATAGCTCCGACCTGTTCGTCTCGATGGCATCGTTTTGCGGCATCGACACACAATACTCGATTTGTGGCGGGTTAAGCTTGGCGGCGTGAAGCAATTCCCGCCAGGTGCGCACGCCATTGATGTAGGCCAAGGTAGCCCAAGTCGGCGTGGCTTCCCGCCGTTTCACATTGTACTCCAGCGCGGTCATCGGTTGGATTCGAAGGTATTCTTCGCGGAAGAAGGCAAGCCATTCTTCCGGATCGCGATGGCCGTATCCGCGTGAATGGCATTTGTTTTGCTTGTAGTATCGTTGCAAAAAGTCCTTGACATCGATCCCAAAGCGGTTTTTGATCGTCGTATGCGAGGGCAGCCCGCGCAGGGCAAAGTCGCGAACCTTCGGGACGCAGCCGTGATCTTCGATCCACTGTGCGACGGCGTCGTGAATGGCGCTTTCCGACCAATGGCTGATCGGCAAATCGTCGACGAGATCTTGGATGGCGGCAAGAAGCGCCAAGCTTTCTTCGGATGCGACGTCAGGTAGTGTTTCTTCCCCGCTTAAGATGCGGATCACTTGCAGCAATGCGCGTTTTCGGGTCATGTCCGGCGTTCCTTTCTGGATTACGACAAGGAACGTTCATCGGCACGGCATACGTCGAAAATCGGACGTTGTGCGACAGATCGAAGTTGTCGATCGCTTTGATCAAGCCGATGCAGCCGATCTGAAAGAGGTCATCGACCTGTTCGCCGCGGTTGTAAAAGCGCTGGATTACGCTCAGGACGAGACGGAGGTTGCCAAAAATAAACGCCTCCCGCGTTTCTTTGTCACCGTCTTTGATTTTTTGTAGCATCTCGCGCATCTCGGAACTGCCCAGCGTCGGCAGCGTCGAAGTGTCGACGCCGCAAATGACCACCTTATTCAATAGCCTCGCCATCCCCTCGAAGTCCGCCGCGAAACGCCTCAAAAGAGGGTAGCCTCGTGTCGAACTCACTATCACTCACTTGCCATAGCTTTGCCGAGGGGTCGCGCTTTTATGCGCGCATTCGACGGGAAACGCGCGTCGCTCACAGACTACATCATGCGGCTGATCTCGCGCTGCAAGCGCTTGATGATCCGCTTTTCGAGGCGCGAAATGTAGGATTGGCTGATGCCCATGATGTCGGCGACCTGCTTTTGTGTCTTCTCGCTCTTGCCGGTCAAGCCGAAGCGCAGCACCATGATTTGCTGTTCGCGCGTCGAGAGGGTATGGAGGGCCTGCCGGAGCAGATCGCGGTCGACTTCGTCTTCTATCAGGCGGTAGACTTGATCGGGATCGGTGCCGAGTATGTCGGACAACAAGAGCTCATTGCCGTCCCAATCGGTGTTGAGTGGCTCGTCAAAGGACACTTCCGAGCGCAGCTTGCTCGTCCGGCGAAGGTGCATGAGGATCTCGTTTTCGATGCAGCGCGACGCGTAGGTCGCAAGCTTGATCTTCTTCGTCGGGTCAAAGGTGTTGACCGCTTTGATCAGGCCGATCGTGCCGATCGAGATCAGGTCTTCGATGTTGATGCCGGTGTTTTCGAATTTCCGCGCGATGTAGACGACGAGACGCAGGTTCCGCTCGATCAATTCGCTCTTGACCGCGTCGTCGCCGTCGATCAGGCGCTGCATGGCGGCAGCCTCTTCGACGGGCGTCAGAGGGGAGGGCAGCGTGTCGCTGCCACCGATGTAATAGAGACTGCCTTTGATGCGCGTCACGCGTTTTTGGGCGCGCCGTAAACGCAAATTCAGAACAAACGCGCGCCACGCGCGCCAAAGCCGACCCATCATGTTCCCTACCTCCCAACGTTCCGTTTCCCACTGCGGACGCCGAAGCGTCAGTGCAGTTCGACAAAGTCCAAGCCCACCAGCGCGCCGCAATCGGCGAGGGGCGCCGTCGCGACCGCAATGCGGCACCCGCGCGTTTCCAGCCACTTCTCGGCTTTGCGCCGCGCATGCTTGTTTCGTTTGAAACGCCGCTTCTCTTTCGAGCTGCGGCTGTCTTCCCAGAAGGCGCCCGCCGCTTTGACGGCAGGCGTTTCGGGTGATTGCGCATGGGAAGGCGCGTCGAGGTCCTCGTCTGACGCCTCCTCCCAGCGCCACGACACCGTCGCGGGTAGCGTCGGCATGACGCCGCTGCCCGAGGTGTCGCGAAAGGGCAATAGACCCATGCTGGCGACGCCGCATTCGAACCAGCGCCCCTCCGGCCAGCCCGCCGGTAGAACCGCCGCCGCCGCCTTTGCGTCGATCACGACGACGGGCGCGTCGTCGACCAAGAGGTCCAAACCGCTGTCCAAGCGCGCCCCGAGGGTGACGCTTCCGAACTTCGTGTCGATGCCGACCGTCAAGCGGGTGCGCGACAGGCGGTTGATGCGGAGCGCTTTTCGAATATAGCCGGGCACCCAAAGTGCCACGACCGCGGCGACGAGCACCGCCCGCACCGATGTCGATGCGTAGAGCACGCCGCCGCGAAAGTCGCTCTCGAACAAGAAAGCGAGCGCGTAGGCCATGCCGCCGAAGAAAAAGGTCGACGCCAGCACGCAGATCGCCCCGCGTCCCCATTGCGCCTTTCCTTTCCAGCCGAGTGGCAAGGTCATCGCCAGGAAGAGCAGCGCTTTGGCCGGGATCGACCGGAACGCGGGATAGAGCATGGCTGCCACCGACACGATCGCCGCCAAGGCGCTGATCGCGCAGATCAGAAAACGGCGTGTGGGCAAACGCGCCATCGCCGCAGCCGAACGCAGGATCAGATACGCCATCAGCGCATTGTCCAGCAAAAACCATTCCACATATACGTTCTGCAACGCGTTCATCGCTCCCTGTGGCGTGTGCCCTTGTTGCATCAATATAGCATATGCGTATTGAAAATATTGTAGAACTCACGCCAGGATCGCCTGCGTCTCACGGCGAATATTGTCGCTGGGGACGGCATAGCGATGGACGGAAAGAAGGGAAAAAGGGTGAAAAAAGAAGAATTGCGATTCGCCAGGGCAGGGGAGGGGGCACCGCTACACGCTTCGTTTTGGCTCCCCGAGGGCGTTCAGCCGACTGCGCTTCTCCAGATCAGCCACGGTATGTGCGAGTACATCGATCGCTACGACTCCTTGGCGCGCGCTTTGACCGCGCACGGCTTTGTCGTCTTTGGAAACGATCACCGCGGGCACGGCCTGTCCGCAGCGAACGAGGACGATCTCGGCTATTTTTCGGAAAAGGAGGACATCAACGGCCTCGTGAGCGACCTTCGTCGCATGAACGACATCGCGCGCGAACGTTTCCCCGATCTTCCCTGCTTTTTGCTCGGCCACAGCATGGGCAGCTTTCTCGCCCGCATCTACATCACGCGCTTTACCGACCTCGCAGGGGTGGTTCTGTCGGGGACAGGCCATCGCCCCGAAGCGGGCCTGGCCCATGCCGTCGCGCGGGCGTTCGTTCGGCGCAAAGGGCCGCGCTACCGAAGCCAATTTCTGTACGACCTCGCCTTCAAAACCTACAACCACCGCTTTGCCGATGACAAGGAGCCGTTCGCTTGGCTGAGCCGCGACCTCGCCATCGGGAAAGCTTTTGGCAACGACGCACACTCGAATTACCTCTTTACCACCGCCGGTATGCGCGACCTCTTCGCCATGCTCGCCCGCGTGTCGAGGCGCTATTGGGCGCAGCAAGTCCCTGTTGCGCTGCCGATCCTCTTGATCGCGGGGGCCGACGACCCGGTCGGCCATTATGGCAAAGCGGTTCGCGCGGTCGAACGCCAATTGCGCCGGTCGGGTGTTGCCGATCTGACCTGTACGATTTACCCCGAATGCCGCCACGAACTGCACTTCGAGCGCAACAAGGACGAGGTGATCCGCGATCTCATCGCCTGGCTGGAGGCGCGCGCAACACAAAAGCGACCCTAAGGCCGCTTTCGATGCTTGTGTGACGATGCTTCCAATTATGCTTCTTGCAGGTGGTTTTTTCGATCCTGCCAGATCGCCAATACACCGTTTCGATCTTTGCGCCAACGCTTCGCCAGCTCGCGATCGGAGCCGATCATGGCGGCGGGGGCCGCTTCGCGCAGGCAGGCGAGCACTTCTTCGGCGTCGGCCGCGTTCTTGAACGGGATCAAGTGGGCGTATTTTTCGCCCGCGACGTAGACGCTCAGGCCCATACCGCGGCTGAACAGCGCGCCTATGGCCCCGAACAGCACCACCGTGCTGGCATTGGCGGTCTTGACGGTGTAGATCCACACGATGTCCGAAAGCCGGATCACGCCGCAGGGCTGTCCGCCCGATCTGCGACCGCCATTTCCGCGGTAAAGGAGGTATTCGTCGCCCATCAGGACCGCTTTGTTCATGTACTTGCGCGAGAAAAGCGGGCCGTTTTCATTGACGTCGCGGTCGATCGCGTCTTCATCGGGATAGCCGAGGTTTTTCAGATTGCGTTTGAGCGGGTTGGCGGGGCCGGTGACCACGCATCCGATGATCGTGAACAAAAGGGCAGAGATGAAGAAAAAAACGCTGACGATGGCGAGTTCGCCGAAATCGTTCGCCCAGATCGACGCGGCGACGAAGAGCCCACCCAGCACAGCGAAGGTGATGGCCAACGCGAAGTTGACGCGCCGTGGGGAACGTGCGAAGCTTTTGACGGGGTTTTCGAGGGGAATTTTGTGGGGATTTTTCATGGTGGCTCCTTGTGCTGAACGACATATGCCATGCAATGCTTTGCAAGGCGGGACAATCTGATTATACTACAAGAACACTGGGATGTCACCCTGAAAATTACATTCGAGTATATGTATGGATGTACGGGCAGCCGAAGAGAAGCGCAGGATCGCTTGGTTCAACTTGTGTGAAATGCGTCAAATCGTGTATAATGGATGGGAGCGGTTTCCGCGCAAACATCATGCGCGGCAAGGAGGATGGATATGCCAATCATTTTCGGTTGGGGAAAACAAACCCTGAAGGAATTTGGAACGCTCGGCGAAAGCTATTGCCAGCGCTGTCACAATGGAACGCATCGCCGTCTCGTGTTGCGGCGCATATGGTTTACGCTTTTTTTCATACCAATCATCCCGTATCGGACCGAATACCTCGTCGTCTGCCCGATCTGCAACGGCGGCACGCTGCTCGACAAGGAGGAATTCGAAATCCTGCGCAACACCATTCCCGTCGGCCAAGGTGTTTGATGGCGTATACACCCCCGCAGAGGCTCCGCTGCGGGGCTTTTTTTGCGTGCAAAGCTGGATGCAGGTTTGGTATGCTTTGCGGGGTGATATTCTCCCATTCCCGCTGTTTTTCGCGGATACCCGTCGAAAATCGAGTTGCGCTCGCGTTGTATTTGTCCTTCGATTCTGATATTCTTACCTACGAGAATCCGCATGGACGCGTTCTCCTCCGACGGACAATACCTACAACCGGCGCCCAACGGCATGGCATTGCCCGCGATACGGTTTGTCCGGAAACGGACAAGCCCCCCATTTGGAAAGGAGCAATCGACATGGGAAAGAAGACCACGCGTATGCTGGCATGGATGCTGGCGATCGCATTGCTGCTGGCGGGATGCCAAAGCAAACAGCCCGAGACGACGCCCGCCGCCACCGAAAGCGCCGCGGCAAGCGAAGCACCGGCGGAAGAAACCGCTGAGGCGCCGTCCGAAGCGCCTGCCGAACCCACCCCCACCGAAGAAGCGGCTGCGGAAGTGCCTGCCGCCGGATCCGTGACGATCACGGACGTCGTTGGCCGCACCGTGACGCTCGACGCTCCGGCGAAAAAGATCGTTGGCACCCACAACCCGACCATGAACCAGGCCATCATCCTGGGCGGTGGCGGCAAGTACATCGCTGGCTTTGGCAACAAGAAGATGGCCGGCGAACTCTACAAGCTGGTGTATCCCGAACTCGAAAACGACGTGCCGCAGATCGGCAAGGGCAAAGAGATCAACTTTGAAACCGTGCTCGGCTTGCAACCCGATCTGGCGCTTTTGCCCGAGCGTTTCGCCGACCAAGCGGAAAAATTCGAGGAAGTCGGCATCAAAGCAGCCGTCGTGCTTCCCAACCAAGAGAGTTTTGACACGATCAAGGAGTCCTTGCAGCGCGTCGCCGTCCTCTTGGGCGAAGAAGAACGCGCCGCACAGATCAACGCTTTCTTCGACGCCAAAGTCGAAGACGCAAAGGCGATCGCCGCACAAGGGTCGCTGAAACCCAAGATGCTCTACCTCGGCGGCAGTTCCCCGTTGTCCGTCGCGAACGGCGCCATGCTCCAATCGGTCATGATGGAGACGGTGGGCGGCGTCAACGTCGCGAAAGACGTCGCGGGCGAAGGCGACTTCATCGAAGTCTCGATCGAAGAAATCGTCGGCTGGAACCCCGAGATCGTCTACGTCCCCGTATTCGCGTCCTACAAGGTGGAAGACATTTTGAACGATCCGGCCTGGCAGAGTGTGCAGGCGGTCAAGGACAAGAAGGTCTACCAGTTCCCCAGCAAGCTCGAGCCCTGGGATTACCCGACACCCTCGGTCTGCCTTGGCTTGGCTTGGCTGATCCACAACGTCTACCCCGAGCTTTACACCGCCGATCAGCTCTTGCAGGATTCGCAGGAATACTACAACATGGTGTACGGCCAGACCTTCACGGCAGAACAACTGGGCCTGCAATGATCGGGCGACGGGGATACGCGAGGCTTTTGGCGTGTCTGGCGATCGCGACGGCGCTACTGGCCTTGTTCGCGCTCTGCGTCGGGCGTTTTAGCGTGGACCCACGGGATGTGCTGGGCGCGATCCGCGATCACTGGACCCGAACGTCGGATGCGAGCCCGATGGAAGACGTGCTCTTCGTCGTGCGCATCCCGCGCGTGATCGCGGCACTGATCGTGGGCGCGGCGCTCTCCTTGTCGGGGGCGGCCTACCAAAGCGTGTTCCGCAACCCCCTCATCTCGCCCGATTTTCTGGGCGTTTCGTCGGGGGCCAGCGTGGGCGCAGCCTCCGCGATCCTCTTGGGCGCGGGCATGGCGACGCTCCAAGTCTTCGCGTTTGTGGGCGGCCTCCTCGCGATGCTGCTCGCAACTTCCCTGCCGCGCCTCTTTCGCAACGACAGCAACCTCATGCTCGTGCTGGCCGGCCTGATCGTCAGCGGTCTCATGAACGCGCTGCTCGGCATACTCAAATTCGTCGCCGAAGAGCAGGCCGAACTGTCCAGCATCGTGTTTTGGCAGATGGGTAGCCTGTCGAATGTTCGGCAGCCGCAACTCATCGCCGTCGCGCCGGTCATGCTGGCTTGCATCGCCGTGCTGATGCTCTTCGCCTGGCGGATCAACATCTTGTCGCTCGGCGAGGAAGAAGCCCGCACCGTCGGCGTCAACATCACCTTGCTGCGCGGCGTGACGATCGCTTGTGCCAGCCTATTGACCGCCAGCGCCGTCAGCATTTGCGGTAAGATCGAGTGGATCGGCCTTGTGCTGCCGCATTTCGGGCGCTTGCTTTGCGGCTCGGACAACACAAAATTGCTGCCTGTGACGGCGCTTTTGGGCGGCTGTTTTCTGCTCGCGATCGACACGATCGCCCGCACGGCGACAGCGCTCGAGATCCCGCTGTCCATCCTGACCGGACTCGTGGGCGTGCCGCTCTTTGTCTGGCTGATTCACGTCAACAAGGCGAAAATCCTATGAGCATCAACGTCAAGGGCCTCGCTTTTTCCTACGGACAGCAGGCCGTGTTTGCGGACGTCGATCTCGCGATCGAGCGCGGTGAAACCCTGTCGATCCTCGGCCCAAACGGCGCGGGCAAGACCACCCTGCTGAACGCGATCGCGGGACTGATCCGCCCAAACGCGGGTGAAATCCGCTACGATGGCCGTCCGGCTTTGACGGCGCTGGAACGCGCCCGCTCGATCGGCTATGTGCCCCAGACCATCCACCCCGCTTTCGATTACAGCGTGCTCGATTATGTCGTCACGGGCTGCGCGCCGCGCATCGGCGCCTTTTCGCGCCCCAAGGACGAGCACTACCAAAACGCGCTCGCGGCGATCGACGACATGGGGATCCGTCACCTGGCCGACAAGTCTTACCGCCGGATCAGCGGCGGTGAGCGGCAACAAGCCAGCATCGCCCGCGCGATCGCCCAAAGACCGGCTTACATCCTGCTCGACGAGCCGACAGCCCACCTCGACTTCGGCAACCAAATCCGCGTGCTCCACACGATCCGACGGCTTGCGGACGAGGGCTTCGGCATCGTCCTGACGACCCACAACCCCGACCACGTGCTGCTTCTCGGAGGTAGGGTGGCGACGATCGATCGCGGCGGTAGGCTCCGATCGGGCGACAGCCATGAGATGATGGAAGCCGCGTTTTTGTCGGAACTCTACGGCACAGAACTGCGTACGACCCGCCCGGATGACGCCAAGCGCACGATCTGCTTTGCGCCGGGCCTGCAAATGGAGGATGTGGATGGACATACTTGAACAGCAATGGCGCGCGCATAGAGAGCGCAAACCCTACGCCCTTTGCATCCTGATCCGCTCCGAGGGCACGACGCCCCGCAGCGCCGGAAGCAAAATGCTCGTATTTGCCGACGGCACGATCGCGGGTACGGTCGGCGGCGGTATGATCGAGCGGCAGTCCATCGAAGACGCGCTCGCCCAGCTCGAAACGGGCGGCGTAGCCCTGCGCGAATATGCGAACGCGTCCGACGAATTGGGTCCTTCCTGCGGCGGGCGCGCATCGGTCTACATCGAAGCTTTTTGCGACAACGCACCTCGCCTCATCGTTTGTGGTGCAGGACATGTCGGGGGCGCCGTCATCAGGCTCGCGAAAAACATGGGCTATGTCGTGACGGCAATCGATACCCGCGCGGACGAGGAGCTTTCCCCCCACCTGCGCTTGGCCGATCGTTTTGTCCGCGCCGCAAACTTTCCGGAAGGCATCGCCGCATGCGATGCGAAAAAGGCGTATTTTCTCATTTCGACCTATGCGCATGCCGTCGACGGTGCGGCATTGGGCGCTGCGCTACGGATGGAGCCAAGTTATGTCGGCATGATGGGCAGCGCCGCGAAAATCGCGGGCATTTTCAAAAAACTCCGCAGCGATGGTTACAGCGATGCGGAGCTGGCGTCGGTTCGCGCGCCCGTCGGACTCGACATCGGCGGCGAGACGCCCGACGAGATAGCCGTTTCGATCCTCGCCGAGATGCAAACCGTCCGCTACGGCAAGTCCGGCCAATCCCTGTGCCAACTGCGAAAAGACAGCCGACTCTGATGCGCCGTGCGAAGAAGTCGATGGAAAAAGAGCGAACCGGTTTTGAGAACCGATTCGCTCTTTTTTCGCTGATTCCAGCACAGAGGATCATGCCTCGCTCAATTCGATGTAAGAGGACACTTCCTGGTCAAAGTATTTCATTTGAAATGAACTGTTTCCGTATTGATTCAATATCGTGCGAATGATCGTCAAGCCGATGCCTCTGTGTCCGGCTTTCGTCGACATCCCATTGATCATGATGGCATTCGTGTCCACAGGGCCGGAGGTGCTGTTGGAAACGATCACGATTTTGGAGTTGTCCTTTTTTGATTCGATGCTCAGGTACGCCTTGCGCTGATCGGATTCGCGGGCCGCCTCGATCGCGTTGTCCAGAAGGCAGGACAAGACGCGCGAAGCATCCATGTTGTCGATGTGCATGTTTTCAACACTACAATTGAGCGAAATTTTGAGCTTGACGTGATTCTGATCGGCCGCTTCCAGCTTCTTCATCAGCAGGGCAATGATCGCCGGATTCTCATGCATTTTCTGCGACAGCTCCATCATGCTCCCTGCATGGGACGTTGCCGAGAGTAGGGATGCGTGGTAGCGTTTCAGCCCTTCGTACTCTTCGAGCTCGAGAAAACCGCTGTACGTATGCAAAATGTTGTTGAAGTCGTGCTTGATCCCGCGGAGTTCCTCCATGCCTTTGAACAAGGTGCTGATTTGCGTTTCGTGCTTGGTTATGGTTTGATTTTTAAAGGTGATGCTATCCAGGCAAAAACTGATGGTGAAGAAAAGCAGTAGGGTTAAAAGCCCCATCGTGTACGCGATCACCAGATCGGTAATGAAGATCGGGAACAAGAGCATCACGGCATATGCGAACGACGCTTTGAACAAATAGATGAGCGTCTCCTTTCGCCGATTAAAAAACATCATGTCGGAGAATTGCCACAAAAAGTGTTTGCGCTTGATCCACGCGATCGCAAAGCAATACGCAATCAGGAATACGACAAAACACGTCATTTGCTGAAAGCTGTCTTTCATGTAATTGTAGCTTAACTCGTTTTGGACGAAAAAGATGGAGCCCAGCGTTCGATTCAGTTGTCGGTTGATCAGCCAGATGAGATAGATATAGCCCGTCAGTTTCACGGACCGCACTTGTGAGAGGCCAAGCATTTTTTGCGCGGCAAAGTAATAAATCATGGCATGGATGGGATTGGGCGAAACGACGACATAATACATGACGCGGCCAAAAGAGACCATTCCGCCCGAAAGGTACAACCCATATATGACCATATTTTGGGCGAGTGTTCCCGTCAGAAAAGCGAACCAAATTTTTTCTTGCATGCCCGCTTGTAACCCTGAGATCCGCAGCAATACATTCGACATCATCACGGTCGTGCAAAATGTTTCCGAAATGGTGACAAGCGCGAGAATCAATTCCATCTGGCGCGTGTAGGCAAACGCAGGATACATCGGCTTTCACCCTCAGGCAGCGGTCATTTCTGTCAAAGGCGAGATGCGAAACAGGCGCTGGAAGACAAAAAGGTAAAAAACAACTCCGAAAACTTCGGATTGGCGGGTTTTCGGAGTTGTTTGCATATCATGAGTGCCGCGGTATTTTACTCCCACTCGATCGTGGCGGGTGGTTTGCTCGTAATGTCGTAGACGACGCGGTTGACCTGGGGCACTTCGCTGACGATGCGGCGGGACATGGTGTCGAGCAGATCGTAGGGGAGGCGGACCCAATCGGCGGTCATGAAGTCGCCCGTTGCGATGGCACGAATGGCGACGGTGTAGTCGTAGCTGCGCGCATCGTTCTTGCTGACGCCGACGCTTTTCATGTCGGTCAAAATGGCGAAGTACTGGTTGACCTCGCTGTCGAGGCCGCCTTTGGCGATCTCTTCGCGGACGATGGCGTCGGCCTCGCGGAGGATGGCGAGCTTTTCCCGGGTAATGGGGCCGATGACGCGGACGCCGAGCCCGGGGCCGGGGAAGGGCTGACGCCAGACGAGTTCGCGGGGAATGCCGAGCGCCTCGCCGACGGCGCGCACTTCGTTTTTGAACAAGTCGCGTAGCGGCTCGACGAGTTCTTTGAAATCGATGACGTCAGGCAGACCGCCGACGTTGTGATGGCTCTTGATGACGGCAGCGTCGCCGACGCCGCTTTCGATGATGTCGGGGTAGATCGTGCCTTGGGCGAGGCCGTCGATGGCGCCGCGCTTTTTGGCTTCTTCCTCGAAGACGCGGATGAACTCTTCGCCGATGATCTTGCGCTTTTGTTCGGGATCGCGGACGTCGGCGAGCTTGTCCAGGAAGCGATCGGATGCATCGACACAGACGAGGTCGATGTCAAACTGCTGGCGGAAGACCGATTCGACCTGCTCGAACTCGCCTTTGCGCAAGAGGCCGTGGTTGACGAAGATGCAGGTCAGATTCTTGCCGATCGCTTTGTGGATGAGCACGGCGGTGACCGACGAATCGACGCCGCCAGACAGCGCACAGAGCACTTTTTTGCCGGCGAGCTGCGCGCGAAGGGATTCGACGCTTTCCTGGGCAAAGGTCTCCATCGACCATCCGTCCGAGCATCCGCAGATCTCGCGGACGAAGCGGCGGATTGCATCCGCAAACGCAGGCGTGTGGACAGACTTGTTGTCGCATGGCATCGTGAAGCGGCCAGGTTCGGCAGCGGGATTCGCCGCGTCGATCGGCGTTGTGGCACCCAAGGTTTTTTCCATGAGCTGTGCGCCGTATCCGACGCCGAGGATCGGAATGCCGAGCGAGAACAGCGCCGGATCGACCTGTGGGGCGTCGGGCGCATCGGCGCTCTGGGAACCGCCCGTCAGGATGATGCCCCGATAGCCAGCCGCCGCAATTTCTGCGATAGCTACGGTGCAGGGGCGCACAACGCTGTATACACCGCATTCGCGGGTGCGTCGGGCGATCATTTGGTTGTAGGGTCCGCCGAAGTCAAGTACGAGTACGGTATCGTAGTGCATGGGGGGATTCCTTCTTTCCAATGGTATCGCAAAAGTGAACGCGCTTTTTGTAAAAAGCTGCGCAAAAACTATCGTAGTTATGTCGCTTTCGTCCCTCACTGCCGTGAGGGACGAATCGGGGGTGTGGCCGGTGGATACAGGTTTTTTATACGCGGATATCGGATTGGGTGGCGAGCTCGCCGTCCCATCGGGCGAGGAGGGGGGCCACCTCGGTTTCGAGAAATGCATCGACCTGTTCTGGCGCGCGGCCGACAAAGCGCGTGGGCTGGAGGAGATCGCTGAGTTCGGAATGGGTCACGCCAAAGGCCGGATCGGCTGCGATGCGGTCGATTAGGTCGTTGTCGAGGCCGTCGGCCTTGACGCGGCGGGCAGCTTCCATGGCGTGGACACGGATGCGTTCGTGAAGGTCTTGGCGATCGCCGCCCGACTTGACAGCGCGCATCAGAATGGTTTCGGTGGCCATGAAAGGGAGTTCGCGGGCGAGGTTTTTGGCGATGACATTATCGTAAACGACGAGGCCGGACGCGACGTTGTGCATGAGCGACAAGATGGCGTCGGTCGCGAGGAAGGCTTCGGGGATGGAAATTCGTTTGTTGGCGGAATCGTCGAGTGTGCGTTCGAACCACTGGCCGGCCTCTGTGATCGCGGGGTTGAGCGCGGCGATCATGACGTGGCGGGCGAGCGAAGCGATGCGCTCCGAGCGCATGGGGTTGCGCTTGTAGGCCATGGCGGACGAACCGATCTGGCCCGATTCGAAGGGCTCTTCGATCTCTTTCATGTGTTGGAGCAAGCGCACGTCGTTCGAGAATTTGGCGGCGGATTGCGCGATGCCGCTCAAGACGTTGAGGACAAACGCGTCGATTTTGCGCGGATAGGTCTGGCCGGTGACGGCATAGACGCCGGAAAAGCCCATCTTTTCCGCAATGCGGCGGTCGAGCGCTTGCACTTTTTCACCGTCGCCGTCGAAGAGCTCCATGAAGCTGGCTTGTGTGCCCGTCGTGCCTTTTGCGCCGCGCAAGAGAAGGCTCGCTTCGCGGCGGTCGAGTTCGTCGAGGTCGAGCAGGAGGTCTTGGATCCAGAGCGTCGCGCGTTTACCGACCGTCGTCGGTTGCGCGGGCTGGAAGTGGGTGTAGGCGAGCGTCGGGAGCGCACGGTAACTCTCGGCGAATCGGGCAAGGGCATCGATAACGGCGAAAAGCTTTTGCCGGATCAGCCGGAGCCCTTCGCGCATGAGAATGAGATCGGCGTTGTCGCCGACGTAGCAGCTCGTCGCGCCGAGGTGGAGAATGGCGCGCGCCGAGGGACATGCTTCGCCGTAGGTGTGGACGTGAGCCATCACATCGTGGCGGAGTTCCTTTTCCTTGGCGGCGGCGAAAGCGTAGTCGATGTCCTCGACGTGGGCGCGGAGTTCGTCGATCTGCGCTTCTGTGATCGGCAAGCCCAGCTCACGTTCGCTTTCGGCCAGTGCGATCCAGAGTTTGCGCCAGGTCTGAAATTTCACGTCGTCCGAGAAGAGACGTTGCATCGCTTCACTGGCATAGCGCGCATTCAGGGGGCTTTCGTAGCGGGCATGATCGTGCATCGCATATTTCCTTTGTTCCGATTTTCGCAATACGGTTCATTATAGCACAGCGTTTCATGACTCGGAAGACGCGATTTTGCGCTATACAAAAAGCAAAAAGTGGCGGATCGCCACTTCTTACCGATTTAAAACAGCGCTTTGGCAAAGTCCGACGGGTCAAAAGGTTGGAGATCGTCGAGCGCCTCGCCGACGCCGATGAAGCGGACGGGGATGCCGGTGTCCTGCTTGATCGCGATCACGACGCCGCCCTTGGCCGTGCCGTCGAGCTTGGTGAGGATGATCCCGCTGAGCGGGACGCTTTCGGCGAATACTTTGGCCTGGTTGACGGCATTTTGCCCTGTCGTCGCGTCGAGCACGAGCAGCGTTTCGACGCGGGCTTCGGGGTACTCGCGCGCAATGACGCGGCCGATCTTCGAAAGCTCGTCCATGAGATTCTTTTTGTTATGGAGGCGTCCAGCGGTGTCGCAGATCAGCAGGTTGCGGTTTTTGGCCTTGGCCGAGCCGATCGCGTCGAACACGACGGCAGCGGGATCGGCGCCCTCGCCGTGCTTGATGACGGGGACATCGGCGCGCTTGCCCCATTCGAGGAGCTGTTCCGTGGCGGCGGCGCGGAACGTGTCGGCAGCGGCGAGCACGACGGATCGACGCTGGCTTTTGTAATAGTGGGCGATCTTCCCGATGCTCGTCGTTTTGCCGACGCCATTGACCCCGACGATCAGGATGACAGCCTTTTCGTCGCCGATAAAAGGGGTATCGGCGCTCATGATGCCTGAGACGACGCGTCGGAGCGCTTCGCGGGCTTCGTCGGGCTGGGTGAGCTTTTCTTCTTTGACGGCAGCCTTGAGTCGGGTGAGAATTTCGCCCGTCGTCTTCGCGCCGACGTCGGCGACGATCAGCGCCTCTTCGAGTTCGTCGTAGAAGTCGTCGTCGAGTGCCGTGCCCGAAAACACACTTTCAAACAGGCCTCCGATGTTGTCGCGCGTCTTGGCCAAGCCTTCGGTCAACTTGGCGAAAAAGCTCTTTTTGGGTGGCGCAACAGGCGTGGGTTCCGTCTTGGGTTCCGGCTCGGGTTCCGATTCGGTGTCTGCTGCCGTCGTCTGCTCCGGTAGGGGTTCCGATTCCGGTTCTGGCTCTGACACAAGCGATCGTTCCGGTTCCTGATCGGGTTCCGGCACCGGGTCGGGTGCGGGTTCCACTTCGACTTTCGCTTCGGCTTTCGTCGGCATCTCCGGTTCCGGTTCCAGCTCGGGTTCAACATTCCCATCCTCTTCGATCGAAGGGGATTCAGAGGGGGCTTCGGAGGGGGCTTCCGCAGAAGCGTCCTCAATGGAAGGAGGGGCTTCCGGGGCGTCCTCATTGGGCGGGAGCTCGTGATTTTCCGGAGCGGCTACTTCGGCAGGATTGCTTTTCTTTTTGAACCAATCAAAGATTCACATAGAAACTCCTTCGGCTATGCGCTGTGTACCATCAATTTTTCGGCGTCGCTGAGCTTGACCGACACGAGCCGCGAAACGCCCTTGCCTTCCATGACGACGCCGTAGAGTGCGTCGCAGGCCGCCATGGAGCCTTTGCGGTGGGTGATCAGGATGAACTGTGTGTCGGCGGCGTAGCGCTTGACGTAGTTGGCGAAAAGGTCTACGTTCGCTTCGTCGAGCGAGGCTTCGATCTCGTCGAGGATGCAGAAGGGCGTCGGCTTGAGCTTGAGCATCGAGAAAAGCAGCGCGATGGCTGTCAGCGCGCGTTCACCGCCCGAGAGAAGCGACAGGAGCTGGAGCTTTTTGCCCGGGGGTTGCGCGATGATTTCGATGCCGCTGTTCATGACGTCATTGGGGTCGCTCAGGCGCAATTCCGCCCGACCGCCGTTGAAAAGCTCGCGAAAGGTCTCGGCGAAGAAGCTCCCGATCCGCGCGAACTGCTCGGAGAACTGGCGGCACATCGTGTCGGTTAGATCCGCGATCAGGGCTTCGAGATCGTCCTGGGCGTGCTGGAGGTCGTCGCGCTGCGCGGACATGGTGTCGTGGCGCTCTTTGACGGCCTGGTAGTCATCGATCGCGTTGACATTGACGTCGCCGAGCGACTTCAACGCCGTCCGACACGCTTCCAAACCGCGCTGGGCGGTCTCTTTCGCGATGTCGATGCGGTGGGACAGGGCGCCTTCGTAGCTCAATTCGTATTCGTCCCAAATGCGCTCTTGCAAGCTTTCCCATTCGCTACAGGCTTTTTCGGCGGCGAGCTCCGCTTTGTGCCGCCGTTCGTCGAGGTCATGCCGCTCGAGACGAAGGTATTCGATCGCGCGGCCGATCGCATCGACCTGTTCCCGCAAGCGCAAATGTTCTGCGTTGGACGCGGCGCTTTCGGATTCGGCGGTCGCGATGGCTTCACGCAGGGAGACGGCGCGTTCGCGGCAGGCGTTTTGTTCGCTTGTCCACTGTGCGATCCGCGCTTCACCGTCTTTCCGTGAGGATTCGTCCCGCGCTTGCTGCATGAGGGCGGCCGTGCGCTCGTTTCGGATGCGGGCGACCTCGGCGTCGTGGGCGCTCGTTTCCTTTTGCAGCGCCATTAGGCGGATCTTTTGTTCGTTGAGCGCTTCCACCGAAGCTTCCCGCGCGAGACGCTTTTCGCTGAGGGCTTGTTGCGCATCTTTGATGTCCTGCTGGGAACTGTCGTGCGCTTCGAGGATGGCACCTTGCTGGGCGTCGGCCGCGTGGAGTTGGGCTTCGACGTCGGCCAGGGTTTCGGCGATCTGCTCGATCTCCTGCGCGATGGTGGCGGCGCGGTCGCGCTGCTGGACGCCGAGGCGGGCGAGGATGTCGAGCTTTTCGGACTGCCTCGTCAGCGCGAGCTCGATGGCGTGGCGCTCTTTGTCACAGAGGGCAATGCCTTCGTCGAACGCCGCGATTGCGGTTTGGTGGGCTTCCTGGGCGGCAGACGCGTCGCGGATGGCAGATTCGAGCGCTTGCAGCGAGGCGGCGAGTTCGTCGATCTCGCGTCCACGCCCCAGTAGGCTGAATTCGCTCTTTTGTGCGCTGCCGCCTGTCATCGAGCCGCCGGGGTTGATCAGGTCGCCCTGGAGCGTGGCGATGCGGAACGCATGCCCGGTTTCGCGCGCCAACGGCACAGCGATGTCGAGCGATTCGACGACGACAGTGCGCCCGAGCAAATGCGCAGCGATCGCGCGATGATCCTCATCGCAGCGGATCAAGTCGCTCGCGACGCCGAAGCAGCCGGGCCGGTCGAGTACGCGCCTTTCTCTGTCGGACAGCGACTTTGCGCGGATGGCGCTTTGGGGCAAAAAGGTCGCCCGTCCATAGCTGCGGCTTCGGAGGTGGGCGATCGCGCGCTGGGCGGCCTGTTCGTCGGTCGTGACGATCTGCTGCAAAGCCGGACCCAGCGCGTTCTCGATGGCCTTTTCAAATTGCGCCGGCACATGGATCAACGTGGCGACGACGCCCTGTATGCCTTCGCCCAGCGCGACGTCCCTCTGCGCGTCGCGAAGCAGACGCCGCACGGAAGCGTTGTAGCCCTCATAGTCGCGGGTCATCTCGCGCAGCACTTTCAGGCGGGAATTTGCCTCGTCGCGCTTGCGTTCATCGGCGCGGAGGGTTTCGAGGGCGCAACGGGCTTCCGCTTTTGCGCGTTCGGCCTCGTGTTGCAGCGCGTCGCTCCGCACGGCGATCGCCTTGGATTCTTCGGTCAGCGCGTCGAAACCTTCACGATCGCGGGTGGTGTCGGCGTCGAGATCGGCGATCTCGGCTTCGCACTTTTTGGCTTCGTCTTCAGCGGCGGCACGGCGCTCGATCAGCGTCGCGCGCATTGTCTCAAGGCGGGACGACTGCACCTTCGCGTTCGACAAGCGGTTCATGGCTTCGATGATCGCGTTTTTGGCGGCATCGAGCGCTTCCTCGTCGGCGTGAAGCGCCTCGGTCTCGGCGAGCAAAGCGCTCTCCGCACCGGCGATCTCCGCTTCCACTGCCTCGACGAGCGCCTTTTTTAGCCCGCTGTCATCGCTTGCGCCGGACAACCACGCGTCCCAACCCGCCAGCTTCTCCGCCAGCGTCGCGTTGCGATCGGTCGCGCGTGCGATCTCGTCGTTCTGGCCGGAAATGCGTTCGGCGAGCAGTGCGATCTCGCCGTCGGCCTTCTCTGCATCGCTCGTGAGCTGGAGCAAGTTCGCGTGGCGTTCGCTCGTCTCGGCCTCCCGCGCGCGTAGTTCAGCCGTCAAAGCCTGGGCGTCGGCCGTTTCGCCGTCGATCTTCGCGTCGATGGCGGCGCATTCCTCTGACGCCTGGCGTGCGATCGCCTCGTGATCCTTCATGCGCTTGGACAGCACATCATATTGCATCAAAAAGACGTTCAGCTCGATCGTCTTGAGTTCTTCGCGTAACTTGAGGTATTGACGCGCTTTCTCACTCTGGGCCTGAAGTGGCTCAAGCTGCCCGCCGAGTTCTTGGAGGATGTCTTCGATGCGGAGCCGATTCTCCAGTGTCTTTTCGAGCTTGCGTTCGGATTCGAGTTTGCGCGCCTTGTACTTCGTAATCCCTGCCGCTTCTTCGAAGACGGTGCGGCGTTCCTCGCCGTGGCTGGACAGGATCTCATCGACCCGCCCCTGCCCGATGATCGAGTATCCCTCCTTGCCGACGCCGGTATCGCGGAAGAGATCGACAATGTCCCGCAAGCGGCAAGCGTTGCGGTTGATGAAGTACTCGCTCTCGCCCGAGCGGTAGACCCGGCGCATGACGGACACTTCGTGAAAGTCGAGCGGCAGCGCACGGTCGGCGTTGTCGAAACCCAGCGCGACCTCGCAGTAGGCCTGCGCGCGCGCCCCATCCGAACCGCTGAAGATCACATCTTCCATCTTGCCGCCGCGGAGCTGCTTGGCGCTCTGTTCGCCCAGCACCCACCGGATCGCGTCGGCGATGTTGCTCTTTCCGCTGCCGTTCGGCCCGACGATCGCCGTCATGCCCTTGTCAAACGCGATCTCGACCTTCTGCGCGAAGGACTTGAAACCGCGGATCTCTAGTTTTTCCAGGCGCAATTCTTACCTCGCTGGGGAACGTTAGGGGATTTCATCCCCTAAAACCCTAGACGCAAGGAGCAAGCTCCTTGAGAATCCAAATTTTTCGAGCGTATGTCCTTGGGCGGTCCTGCGCTGCGGCACGTCACATCGAAATGGCCGCCGCCAAGAATGGCGGCCATTTCGGGGAAGCCGAAGGCGTACAGAAGTTTTTTGCTCCTTTTTTTCAAAAAAGGAGACGTCCCCTATCGCTACACCTCTACCCCTAGTTTCCCCAGTGCCTGGGAAGCGGCGGCTTGCTCGGCTTCCTTTTTGCTGTGCCCTTGGCCCTCGCCCAGGGTCTTCCCGCCGGCATCGACGCGCGCGACGAAGTGCTTGTCGTGCGCGGGGCCTTGCTCGGCGACAATCTTGTACTGGATCGAAACGCTGCCGTCGCGCTGGAGGTATTCCTGGAGGCGTGTCTTGGCGTCGTTCGGCGGGTGGACAGCGCTGTCTTCGATGCTCGCGGGGGCAAAGCGGTGGACGAGATCGCGCGCGGCCTGGTAGCCGCCGTCGAGGAAGACGGCCGCGATCAACGCTTCCATGGCGTCGGAGAGGATCGAGGGCTTTTGCGCACCGCCGGAACGATGCTCACCCGCGCCGAGAAAGACGGCGCTTCCGAGATCGATGTGCTGGGCGGCCTGAAAGAGCGCATCCTCGCAGACGGCCGCCGCGCGCGCGCGCGTCATGTAGCCCTCGTCCATTTCGCCGTGCTGTGTGAAGAGGTATTCCGACACGCAGAGCTCCAACACAGCGTCACCGAGGAATTCGAGGCGCTCGTTGTCGGAGCGGCCTTTCTCGTTCGAGCCGTTGCCCGAGAGATAAGAGGCGTGCGTCATGGCGTTTTGGAGCAGGTTCGCATCCCGAAACCGGTAGCCGATGCGTTCTTGCAGGGCGGCAAGGTCGGGCTTCGATTCAGAGGGGGTTCGATTCACGGGTTCACCGCACTTTCATTCGTTTTCGGACGCTTCGGCGTCGGCGATGGTGGCGACGCGATCGCGGATGCAGTCGATGACATGTCCGTCGATGAAGCTGCGCCCTTGGCGGATGGCGCTCACGATCGTCTCGGCCTTGGCGTTGCCGTGGGTTTTGATCACGCCGCCGTCGATGCCGAGCAAGATGGCGCCGCCCGCGTTTTCGTAGTCAAAGGCCCGCTTCAGCGCGGAAAAGGCAGGTTTGGCAAGGGCAGCACCCAGCTTGTTGCGGGTGGTGGCCGTCATTTCGCGCTTGAGAATCTTCATCAGCGTCAGGACGGCGCCTTCCGTGCTTTTGAGCAGCACGTTACCCGCAAAGCCGTCGGCGACGATGACGTCGAATTCGCCGGACAAGGCGTCGCGCGGCTCGCAATTTCCGACGAAGCGGACGGGCGCTTGCTGGAGCAGCGGGTAGACGGCTTTTGTGAGCTCGTTGCCCTTCGTCTCCTCGGCGCCGTTGTTGATCAGGCCGACGCGCGGCGACGCGATCCGCTGGACGTGTTCCATATAAAGGCTGCCCATGATCGCGAATTGCACGAGGTAGGCGGGTTTGCAATCGACGTTCGCGCCGCAGTCGATCAGCATGACTTTCCCGCCTTCGCTCGTCGGCAAAAGGGGCGCGAGGCCGGGGCGTTTGACGCCCTTGATGCGCTTGACGATGGTCGTCGCGCCGCCGAGCACCGCGCCCGTGCTGCCCGAGGAGATCAAGACTTCGGCTTTTTTGTCGCGCAACGCTTCGAGGGCGCGCACGATCGACGCGTCCTTTTTGGTCCGCAGCGCCTTCATCGGCTCCTCATCGGGCTGAATGACTTCGGATGCGTGTAGGATTTGCATGCGGTTTTTGTCGTATTCGCAAGAGGCTAAAATGCTCTCGATGCGAGCAGCGTCGCCGGTCAGCACGAGGGAGATATCCTTCATCTCGCACAGCGCCATCGCAGCTCCTTTGACGATCTCGACAGGCGCGTAGTCGCCGCCAAAAGCGTCGATCACCATCGTCTTCACGCGCTTCGTCTCCTTTCGCGGCCATGCAGGCCGATTGGCATGTCCATGATCCATCGATACATCAGTATATCGGATCGTTCGGCGCTTTGGCAAGCCGACGACAAAAGCGGACAATTGTGGTAGACTTGAATGCAAAACGGGACAGAAGGGGGCGCTGTGATGCGGGAGGTCTGTCTGATCCGGCACGCCCGTCCCGAAACGGACGGCGTGCGCCGTTTCCTGGGGCAAGTCGATCCGCCTCTGAGCGCAGCGGGCTGCGCACAGGCGGAACGCTTGCGCGCGCGTTTCGAAGGGACGCCGTTCGCGGCGATCTACGCGAGCGATCTCGCGCGATGCGCCGAAACGGCGGCGATCGTCGCAGCAGGGCAGGGGAGGGCGATTTTGGCCCGTTGCGATCTGCGCGAGATCGACTTGGGCGCTTGGGAAGGGCGTGCGATGGCGGACATCGCGCGGGATTTCCCCGACGCGTACAGGGCGCGCGGACGGGATCTGGCGGGCTTCGTGCCGCCGGGGGGCGAGAGCTTTGCGCAAATGGCCGATCGAGCACTTTTGGCGTGGCGGGCGATATTGCGCGAAACGGAAGGGGCGGAAGGCGCCGTGCTGATCGTCGCGCACGCGGGCTGGAATCGGGCGCTGCTGTGCGGCCTTCTGGGGATGCCGCTGCAAAACCTCTTCATGCTCGCGCAGGATTACGGCTGCGTCAACCGTCTGTCGGTAGCAGAGGATGGTTTTGTCCGTTTGTGCGCGCTGAACGAGCGGCCTTGAGATCCGATCAGAGCAGCTTGAAGTTGTTTTTCCAAAAATCGATGACGCCCTCGCTCTTGAGGCGGCCCAGCTCGCGCGAAAGCGCGCTGCGGTCGATGCAGAGGTAGTCGGCAAGTTCTTCGCGGTTGAAGGGGATCACAAACGAGTTGCCCTGTTTTCGCGCGACCGTCTCCAGGTAGCGCATAAGGCGGGCACGGATGCTCTTTTGGCTCAGCAGCTCCATGCGCGCCTGCATCTCCAGATTTTTTGACGCCAAGACGCCCAGCATGTTTTCGAGCAGTTTGCCGTGAAAGGTGCAAGAGTGTGGGCAGGTCTGCAAGATACGCCGGAAGGACAGCAGCCAAACGACGCCCGGCGTATTGGCGACGACGCTGACAGGGCTCTCCGCGACGCCCGCGCAGCACAGGGATTCGGCGAAGTGATCGCCCGGCTCGAGCGAAGCAATGAGCGTGCGTTCGCCCTCGAAGTCCTCGCGGATGACGTGAAAGCGCCCTTCTGCCACGACGCCCACATTGACAGGGGGCTCGCCCACGCGCAAGGCAAAGTCGTCTTTGGCGAGATCGAGCCTTTTGGCGCCGAGGCAGATGAAAAGGGCGTCGATCTCGCTCGCCTCGATTCCGGAAAAGAGTGTGGCGCGCGCCAGCACATCGGCAAATTCAAGCATCGGAACTCCACAAAAATTTCATACGTATTCGATCGTTCCGTTGCATTCGCAACGGAATTTGCGTTTTCCAGTATAGTACAATGACCTTACAAGCGCAAGGAGGAATGAATCATGCTTCGACAGATCATCATCATCGATCGTGATAAATGTGACGGATGCGGACTCTGCGTCCAGGCCTGCCACGAAGGGGCCATCGGTCTGCAAGACGGGAAAGCGGTTCTTTTGCGGGACGACTACTGCGACGGGTTGGGCAATTGCCTGCCGGTCTGCCCGACGGGGGCGATCTCGTTCGAAGAGCGCGAAGCCCTTCCCTATGACGACGTGGCGGTCAAGCAAAACGCCGCCCAAGCCAAGCCGCTCGCATGTGGCTGCCCGGGTTCGAGCGCAAAGGCCATTGAGCGCAAAAGCGTGGAGACCTGCAACTGCCACAGCGCGTCCGACGGGCAAACGCCCCAAGTCGAAACGCAGCTCGCGCAATGGCCGGTGCAGATCAAGCTCGTGCCGGTGAACGCGTCCTATCTGCAAAACGCCGACCTGCTCATATCCGCCGACTGTGCGGCTTACGCTTACGGCAACTACCACAACGACTTCATCAAGGGCCGAATCGCCCTGATCGGTTGCCCCAAGCTCGACGAAGGCGACTACAGCGAAAAGCTGACCGCGATCCTGCGGGAGAACGACGTCAAAAGCGTCACGGTCGTACGCATGGAAGTGCCGTGCTGTGGCGGCATCGAGCGCGCGGCGGTCAGCGCCATTCAAAACGCAGGCAAAGGCACGCCCGGTCAGGTCGTCACGATCTCGACCGATGGGCGCGTCGTCCATACCGAAACGCTGTGAGGAAAATGACGAAACAAGCGCACACTATCGAAATGAGCGACAATTGAAGGAGGAAACAAGCATGTTCTGTTATCAATGCGAACAAACAGCCAAAGGAAGCGGATGCACGATGTCGGGGGTCTGCGGCAAGACGCCGCCGGTCGCCCACGAACAAGACGTGTTGACCTGTGAAATGATCGCGCTGGCCAAAGTGACGAAAGACGCCGAAGATAAGGTGGTCGACCTCCTGGTCGACGGGCTCTTTACGACCGTCACGAACGTCAGCTTTGACGCCGAACGCATCGCCGAGTTGGCCGAGAAGGTAAAAGCGGAAGCAGCCAAACGGGGCGGCGAAGCGGTCATGACGACAGAAGAACTCTTCCACGGCGACGCCGATCTCGTTTCGCTGCGTTCGACGCTGCTCTTCGGGCTGCGCGGCATGGCAGCCTACGCCCACCACGCCCGCGTGCTCGGCAAACGCGACGCTGACGTCGATGCTTGGATCGTTAAGGGCATGGCGGCGCTGGCGGACGAGCATACCGTCGAGGAATGGCTCGGCCTTCTGATGGAGCTGGGACGCGTCAACCTCCAATGCATGGCGCTGCTCGACGCGGCCAACACGGGCGCTTACGGCAATCCCGTTCCGGTGACGGTGCCGCTCAAGGTCGAAAAAGGGCCCTTCATCGTCGTAACCGGCCACGACCTGCGCGACCTCAAGATGTTGCTCGAACAGACCGACGGCAAAGGCGTCGACGTCTACACCCACGGCGAAATGTTGCCCGCCCACGGCTACCCGGAACTCAAGAAACACGCGCAGCTCAAGGGACATTTCGGCACAGCCTGGCAAAACCAGCAGCGCGAATTCGCCGACATGCCCGCGCCCGTCCTCTTCACGACGAACTGCCTCATGCCCCCGAAGGCGAGCTACAACGACCGCGTGTACACGACCTCGGTCGTCGCCTACCCGGAGATGAAGCGCATCGAGGCCGACGCAAACGGCAACAAAGATTTTTCCGCTCTGATCGCACAAGCCATCGAGCTGGGCGGCTATCCGGAAGACACGCAGCTCCAGGGCACGAACGGCGGCACGACGATGACGACCGGCTTTGGCCGCCAAACCGTGCTCGACAACGCGCCGACCATCATCGACGCGGTCAAGGGCGGCGCGATCAAGCATTTCTTCCTGGTCGGCGGCTGCGATGGCGCCAAGCCCGGACGCAACTACTACACCGAATTCGTGAAACAAGCTCCGTCCGACACCGTGATCCTGACGCTCGCATGTGGGAAATTCCGCCTGAACGACCTCGACATTGGGCAGATCGGCCCCTTCCCGCGCATCCTCGACATGGGACAGTGCAACGACGCGTACGGCGCGATCCAAGTCGCCGTCGCGCTGGCGGAAGCCTTCGGCTGCGGCGTCAACGAGCTGCCGCTGACGCTGGTGCTCTCCTGGTACGAGCAGAAGGCGGTCTGCATCCTGCTGACCCTCCTGTCGCTCGGCATCGAGAACATCTACATCGGACCGAGCATTCCGGCCTTCTTCTCGGAAACCGTCGTGGGCGCCCTCGTCGAACGCTTCAAGCTTCACCCGATCACAACGCCCGAACAGGACCTGGCTACCATCCTGGCGAAGTAATCCGATTCGCCCGAAGTAAGCACGAAAAACGCCCATTCCGCATTGGAGTGGGCGTTCATCCTTTTTCGAAAAACGTCATTTCGTCAATTCATAGCTCATATCGATAAGGGAACAAACCTTTTCAGTGGGAATCGAAGCGTCCAGCAAAAGTGTGATCCAATGCTCTTTGTTCATGTGGTAGGCGGGATAAATGCCGGCCTCGCTGCGCAGTGAACCCACGAGAAGCGGATCACACTTGAGATTCAGCGCGTCGACGACCTTCGTGCCTTCCAACCCAAGCTTGTCTTCGGTGATGTCCACGATGGCGGCAAACCACTTGCGGTTGTGGGCATGCCGCAAAATGGCGTATCGCGGTGTCCGCGCCCACGGGTAGTCGGGCAGGATGGCGTAACGCTCTTCGACGTAGGCGATTACTTCTTCTCGATGCATCGTTACGGCCTTTCTGCAAAATCGCGGGATCGTTCTCTTCATCTGTCAACCGTGTCTGCTGCGATGATTCATGATACTACACGCGCACGCCCGAAACAAGTGAGTCGGGGCCATCGGAGCCTTTAATCCAGATGCTTTTTTACCCCAAGAAACGCAGATCCTTTTCTGTAAAAATCAAATTGACACCCCATTTTCCTTGTGCTATAATGCAAAAGGTCGTCCAAAAAACCCGCCAATGTAGCTCAGTCGGTAGAGCAGCTGATTCGTAATCAGCAGGTCAGCGGTTCGAGTCCGCTCATTGGCTCCACGAGGTGTAGCGCAGCTTGGTAGCGCGTTTGGTTCGGGACCAAAAGGTCGCAGGTTCGAATCCTGTCACCTCGACCACGAAAAAGCCCGCAGACAGAGCGTTTGCGGGCTTTTTCGTTTTTGGTTTTAGCGTTTTTCGTCAGAGAACAATTGGAAGCGAAATGGGAAAAGCAGGGAAAATCACTATATAAAATCAGAAAATCGCGAGCATAAATGATCCCG
>JAVBLF010000101.1:0-4781 GCA_031553675.1 Eubacteriales bacterium
TGTAGGGGCGATTATCAATCGCCCGCGTACCATAAGGATCATCCCATTTTTGCCTGAACAAAGTTCAACCCTTGATTGGCGTTCATAATCGCCCCTACAGGCGCACAAACAAGGTTCACGGGATGTAGGGGCGATTATCAATCGCCCGATGTATCCAAACGGCTGCGCGATACGTTAGGTTCGTAACCCTTGATTGGCATTATCAATCGCCCGTTGCAGCAAGACAGCCAACACGTTGCGGATTGTAACGCATGATTTGCATTGTTCATCGCCCCAACGGGCGCATCAACGTGAGAAAAACGATTGTAAACCGCAAAAATTCCCGTTCTGGGCGTTTCGATATGCAAAGGTGCAAAACGGATCTGAACGACGAAACATCGTCAAGCCCTCCCGGATCGTGGAGGGATTGACGGGGGCGAGAACCCCGCAAATGGAAGATTTGCGGGGTTCATCAAAAGTTCTTTTGCTTCTTTTCTTACAAGAAAAGAAGAGAAAAAATACAAGAAAAGAAGAGAAAAAAGCAACGTAAGGTAACGCGTATGAAAAACGAAAGGCGCGAACAGATCATCCAGTACATCGAGGCCAGCGGCGAGGTGAAGCTGGAGGAGCTGGAAGAACTCTTTCCGGGCTGTTCGACGATGACGCTCCGACGCGACTTGTTGGCGCTGGAAGAGGCGGGCCGCCTCAAACGGACGCGGGGGGGCGCCGTCGCGCTCAAGCGTCTGATGGGTTCGGAGGGCATGTACAGCCGTCGCGCGATGGAAAATGTGCGCGGCAAGATGGCGATCGCGCGGATTGCGGCGCAATGCCTCGATCCGAACAGCTCGATCTACCTCGACTCGGGCAGCACCGTCATGATGCTGGCGCAGCTTTTGCCCGACAGCTACCGGCCGATCATCACGAGCGGCGCGAACACGGCGCTCGAACTCGTCAAGCACCCCGGCTTTTCGGTGACGCTCTTGGGCGGGCAGCTCAACAGCAACACCTTCAGCGTGTCGGGGCACATCGCCGAGAGCGCGATCGACGGGCTGAACATCGAGACGGCGGTCATGTCGACGAGCGGTTTTGCGATCGACGAAGGCTTCACGAGCGGCACGTTTACGGAAAACGAGCTGAAGCGGATCGTGATCGCGAAAGCCCGCCATGTCATCATGCTCATGGACCACAGCAAGATCGGGCGCAGCATGCCGCTGACCTTTGCGACGCTGGACGACATCGACGTCCTGATCTCCGACGTGCAGGACGACGGCTTGCTTCAGGCCTGCAAAGCGCATGATGTCAATTTCATCGCGCCAGTTCGTTGACGAAAGATTGCACTTCTCATATAATGGAATCAACGCCGGACGGCGCAACGTCCTTCGGCGTACACATGGAAAAAGGCGTTGAACGGGAGAGTAGCCCGCCCACCGATCCAAGAGAGAGCCGCCTTGGCTGGAAGCGGCCCATCGGGAGCGCGACGCGAAATGCGCCCGGGAGCCGCCGCCGTGAACGAAACCCGCTACGCTGCGGCTTCCAAGCGGCGGACGATCGGCCTCGTTACCGGCCAGAGAGAGGCTGCCTTTCGGATGCAAGGAAGGCGGCAATCAGAGTGGAATCGCGGCATGGAACGTCTCTGAACGTTCCGTGCTTTTTATTTTCGGCGGTTTTGGCAATGTATCGATATATTGCATTGTGACAATCCGTCGATCGAAGGGGATACGATATGTTCAAGTCATTGCGAAACGATGTGCGCGTCGTGCTGCGCCGCGACCCGGCCGCACGCAACGCGTTGGAAGTATTCTTGTGCTACCCGGGCTTCTGGGCGGTCTACATTCACCGCCTCAGCCATTTTTTGCATACCCACCACTGCAAACTTCTCGCGCGGTGGATCAGCCAGCAGATGCGCTTTTTGACCGGGATCGAGATCCACCCGGGAGCGACGATCGGCCAAGGGCTCTTCATCGACCACGGCATGGGCGTCGTGATCGGCGAAACGACCGAGATCGGCGACAACGTGACGATCTACCAGGGCGCGACGCTGGGCGGCACCGGCAAAGACACCGGCAAGCGCCACCCGACGATCCGCGACAATGTCGTCATTTCGGCGGGCGCAAAAGTGTTGGGTCCTTTCGAAGTCGGGGAGAATAGCAAGGTCGGCGCAGGCGCCGTCGTGCTGAAGGCCGTTCCGCCCAACTGCACCGTCGTCGGCGTTCCGGGCCGCATCGTCGATAAGAGTCGCAACAAGAGCGACGTCTGCCCGACGGACAACTGCGACGAATGCGCCGTTGCCTGTGCGCCGACCGAGCGCCCGGTCGACGTCGCGGTCGGCGTCGCGCTGGAAGGCCAAACGTTGCCGGCGGACGAAACGCCCAAGCCCAGCAAGCGGCGTCGCAACGGCGATCCGGCCGACCTCGATCAGATTCATTTGCCCGACCCGATGTTGGTCGAGCTCCGCGCTTTGCACCGCAGGGTCTTCGAGCTCGAAGAGCGGCTGAAGCGCGTGGAAGAGGAATAAGCATCGAATGGCACCTACGGAAAAACGCGCAGGGATGGCCGCCGCAAGGCCATCCCACCGCACCATAGCGAGGAAGGAATTGAGGAGACGTATGCAGATCTACAATACCATGACGCGGAAGAAAGAGCCCTTTGAACCGATCACGCCCGGAGTCGTCAAGATTTACGCATGCGGGCCGACGGTGTACAACTATTTCCACATCGGGAACGCCCGGCCCTTCATCGTGTTCGACGCCCTGCGCCGTTACCTCGAATACCGCGGCTTCGACGTGACCTTTGTACAGAATTTTACCGACATCGACGACAAGATGATCTTCAAGGCGAACAGCATGGGTATCAGCGTGGCGGAACTCGCCGATCGCTTCATCGCCGAATACTACAAGGACGCCGACGCTTTGGGCATCGAGCGCGCGACGGTCAACCCCCGCGCGACCGACCACATCGGCGATATCATCGCCTTGATCGAAACGCTGATCGCAAACGGCCACGCCTACGCGACCGAAAGCGGAGACGTCTATTATGCGGCCAAGAGCTTTCCCGATTACGGTAAGCTGTCCGGCCAGCCGCTCGAGGATCTGGAGGCGGGGGCGCGCATCGAAACCGGCGCCATCAAGCGCGACGACGCGGACTTTGCGCTTTGGAAAGCCCAGAAGCCCGGCGAACCGGCATGGGAAAGTCCTTGGGGCATGGGGCGTCCGGGCTGGCACATCGAATGCAGCGCCATGAGCATGAAATATTTGGGCGAGAGCTTCGACATCCACGCGGGTGGTTACGATCTGATCTTCCCCCACCACGAGAACGAGATCGCGCAGTCGGAAGGTGCGACGGGCCAACCGTTTGCCAAGTATTGGATGCACAACGGCTACATCAACATCGACAACCAGAAGATGAGCAAGTCGGCGGGCAACTTTTTCACCGTGCGCGACATTTCCGAGCAGTACGACCTCAGCGCGATCCGTCTGTTCATCCTGTCGGCGCAGTACCGCCACCCGGTCAATTTCTCGCGTGAATTGGTCGAACAGGCGACGAGCGCACTGGAGCGCCTCAAAAACGCCCGTGCCCGCCTGGCCGACGCCGTGGAAACCGGAACGGACGGCCCGACCGACGAAACCTTTTTGTCGTCGATCGAAGAAGCCAAGGCGGGTTTCATCGCAGCAATGGACGACGACCTCAATACGGCTGACGCCATCGGGCAGGTCTTCGAGTTGGTGCGCGCCTCCAACGCCCACTTCAACGAAAAGCGCGCCAAGGCCGACGCCAAAGCCGCGCTGGCGATCCTCGACGAACTGACGGGCGTTTTGGGCATTTCCACTGCGAGCGAGCTGGTCGAGATCCCGCAGCGGGTGCTCGATCTCGTGGCGGAACGCGCCCAGGCCAAGGCCGACAAAAACTGGCCGCGCGCCGACGCGATCCGCGAAGAGGTCGCCGAGTTGGGCTACGCGATCGAGGACAGCAAAGAAGGCCCCAAGGTGAAAAAATTGGAAATGCAAAACCACGGTTCATAAAAATAATCCAATGATCAAAGCTTGTTTTCACAGATTTGATTAACAAATCGTAAAGAAATGACCTCCGACGACCGTTTGCCTTGTGCGACGGTCGTCGGCTTGTTATAATGTGCATGAATATCGCTCGGCACACGGCGCTCCCATTTCGCACGCCTGCCGACGAAAGGGGAAGACCATGCAGGATCCGACACGGATGATGGACTATTTCATGTTGGCCATCGGCGCTTACATCTTCTACGCAGGGATCACGGGCAAGGGCAACATGATGTACAAGGATGAAACCATTCATCGCAGCGAAAAAGCGAAGTTTTTCAAGATGATGCGTCTCTTTGGCCTTGTGGCCGGGCCGCTGTGCATCGCCAGCTCGATCCTGACGATCCAAAACCAAAAGCTGATCGGGAACATCATCGCCGCGGTCTTTTTTGTCGTACTCATGGTCATCATCGTGCAGACCATGCGGATGACCGACAAGCACATCAAAAAACGCTGTGCCAAGCTCGGCCTGCCCGAACCCGAATCGGATGGCTTTGCCGAGGCACGCGCCGCCAAAAATAGGCCGAGCTTGGCGCCGACTTCGAACGCGGTCGAACCTGCCGCGCCGGAAGAAAACCTTGACGCCACGACCGAAGAACCGCCGGCCCTCCGCAGCGAGGGCGCGCGCATCCCCTACCAGGAGAAACGAACCGTCGACCAGGACGACATCCGCTTCTTTTAACGCTCACACCCACTCACCTTGGGAACAGGAGGACCCGATATGAATCGAAACAGGTGCTTCAGGCGCTG
>JAVBLF010000097.1:0-34167 GCA_031553675.1 Eubacteriales bacterium
GGCGCGGCGGGGTAAAAGGGCAGCGGTACGCTCAGGCGGGCGGACGTGGCCATGAGCGCGGCGAAGAGCGCGGCGAGCGACAGTTCGCGCGCAGTGAGCGTTGTGTGTTTTGTCATTGCACCAGTATAGCGCGGGTATGGGCGTTCGACAAGCAGACGAAGGTTTTCGCGCGCAAATGCGCTGGCTTCGCGCGAAAGCGCTTGACGGATCGCGAAAGAATCAGTAAACTAGAACCCGTGCAATGACATATTCGATTGTGGACAAGTCTCGGTTTGTGCCGGGTTCATTGTGAAGACGATCGCAGCGGGAACGCAGGAGGAATTGAAATGGTTTTGACGTTACTAGGCGCGAGTGCCTCATCGATGGCTGGTTTTCAGCAGTTGATCACGCAGTTTGGGCCGATGCTCCTGATCATGGTGCTGCTCGTGGTGGTAATGATACTGCCCCAGCGCCGCCAACAAAAGAAGGTCAAGCAAATGATGTCCTCGCTGAAAGAGGGCGATTGCGTTCGCACGATCGGCGGCTTTTACGGCAAAATCGTCCAAGTCAAAGAAGACGTCATCATGCTCGAAATCGGCCCCGACAAAGTGCGCATGCCGATCACGAAAGGCGCGATCGCGACGGTGGAAAACAACGATGTCGTGAACGAAAGCAGCGTAAGCAAGTAAGGATTCGAAACGTGACGGCGGGCGATGCGACCCGCCGTTTTCTGTGTAAAGCGGTTTCGAGAGAGGGATACACCATGAATGAAGAGAAGGGCGCCGCCACAGAAGCGCGTTACGACGTCATCGTCGTCGGCGCGGGTCCGGCGGGGATTTTTGCGGCGCTGGAGCTGATGGAAAAGACGCCCGAAAAGCGTGTCTTGCTGCTCGACGCCGGACGCAGCATCGACAAACGTGTCTGCCCGGCGCGCACGACCGGCGTTTGTGTCAACTGCAAGCCCTGCGCGATCATGAACGGATGGTCGGGCGCGGGCGCGTTTTCGGACGGCAAGCTCTCGCTTTCGAGTGAGGTGGGCGGCAACATCACCGATTACATGCCCGAAAGCGAGGCGCGCAACCTGATCGCTTACGCCGACGCGATCTACACCCGCTTTGGCGCACCCAGCCAGGTCTACGGGCGCAACGATCCGCGCGTCGGCGAGATTGCCTATGAAGCGAGCAAGCACGGCATCCATCTCGTGCGTTGTCCCGTGCGGCACATGGGCACGGAGTACGCCTTTGAGGTGCTCAAGGCGATGTACGACGCGCTGGCAGTCCACCCCAACTTTACCTTCCTCGACCTGTGCACGGTCGAAGATCTCCTCGTCGAAAACGGGACGGCTGTCGGCGTCCGCGCCATCCGCCAAGGCCAGGAAGCGCGCGTCTACCGGGCGGATACCGTCGTCGTCGCGCCCGGCCGCGGGGGTGCCGCCTGGCTGAACGGGCAGGCCAAGCGCCTGGGGCTCAAGACGACGAACAACGAAGTTGACATCGGCGTGCGCGTCGAATGCCCCAACTCGGTCATGGATCACCTGACGAAGAGCCTTTACGAGGCCAAACTCGTCTACTACAGCGATACGTTCGAAAACAAAGTGCGTACCTTTTGCATGAATCCGGGCGGCATCGTGAGCGAAGAGCATTACGAGGGCGGTATCGCGGTCGTCAACGGCCACAGCTACCACGACGCCGAAAAGCGCACCGAGAACACCAACTTCGCCTTGCTCGTCTCCACCCGATTCACCGAGCCCTTTTCGCAGCCGATCGAGTATGGGAACTACATCGCGCAGCTCGGCAACATGCTGACAGGCGGCGGCATCATGGTGCAGCGCCTGGGCGACCTACTCAAGGGCCGCCGGAGCGACCGCTCGCGCATCAACAAATCGACGACCATTCCGACCATGGCGACGGCGGTACCGGGCGACCTCTCTTTCGTGCTGCCTCACCGACACCTGACGAGCATCACCGAAGCCCTCCGCGCCTTCGACAAACTCGCACCGGGGCTTTACTCCAAGAATACGCTCCTTTACGGCGTAGAAGTGAAGTTTTACTCTTCGAAGCTCGACGTCACGCCCACGTTCGAAACCGCCATCCGCAAGCTCTACGCCATCGGCGACGGCGCAGGCATCACGCGCGGCCTCATGCAGGCCTCGGTCACGGGCGTCGTGGTCGCGCGGGACATCGCAAAGAACGGGTAGGGTTTCGTCTTTTCTATACTTTTTTTCTCTACTTTTTGAAAAAAGTAGCAAAAACTTTTTGCACGCCTTCGGCTTCCCCGAAACCCCCGCCATGCTTTTGGCGGGGGTTTCGTTGTGGCGTGAATCGCGTCTGTTTTGTTGCAGCCGGATCCGAAGCGAGCAGCTTCAATCGGAGTTGAACATTTTTGTTTGGAGTCCCCCGAAAAGAAAGTCGCGTTTTCCAGGGGCATCGAGTGCGAGCGCTTGGACGTCGGTGGCGAGGACGTCGAGCCTGGCGAGATCGGCGGCGAGGCCCGTGAGACGGTCGAAGTCGCGCTTCGATTGCCAAAGAGGAGGGGCCGCGCGGTCGGAAAGTTGGCGGAGCAAGGGGCGGGCGTCGTCGCGAAAGGCGAGGACGTGGAGATAGGGGAGCGGGGCGGCGTTGGCGCGTTCGACGAGGGAGGTTTTCAGGTCGAGAAGCATGGCGCAAAACAAGCGACGGATGCGGGCCAAGGTGTAGCGCTTCGATTTGACGACAGCCCAGGCGCGTTCGAGGGTGGATTCGTCGGCCGCCGCCAAGAGGAGCCGATCGAGTCCTTCCGTCGCGCCAAAGAGGGAAAGGGCTTGTTCGGGCGTCAAGCAGCGCAGGGCGTAGAGAAAGACGGCTTCGAGGGCAGAATACTGGGCGATGGCGGTGGTTCCGAGGGCGGACAGAACGAAGGGGGGCAGGGCGTTGGCGAGGGGGGCAAAGTGCGAAGTGTGTGCGAGCAAGTGCTTGCGGATGGCGGAGGCGCTCGAAAAGCCTTCGTTTGGGTGGTCGGCGTCATGGCCCGCGCCGAGGCGTTGCACGGGGACGATCGGAAGGCCGGGCGCGTGCGCATTGACCGCGCGGAGGTATTCGGCGCCCAGCAGAAAATTGGGTTTTCGAAGCGCGGTCAGTACGTCGGCATCCTCCGACGACAGGGCGGAAAACGCGTCTTCCCGGGCGGCGGCATAGCTTTTTCCGGCCTTCATGGCGCTGTGCATGGCCGATTTGAGATCGTCGTCTTCGCGGGCGAGAAGCACGGCGGCGCGTTCGAGCAGGGAGGGGTCGGCGTTTTCCGAGCCGAAGCTCAAGGCGTTGGCGCCGGCGGCAAGGAGCGTTCGCACGCCGCCCGTCGCGAAACCGCGCGCGCCTTGGAGGACGAACGCCGTCGGCAGCTCGGCGACGAGGTCGGCCCCCGCCTCGGCGGCCCAATGGGCGCGCAGGTATTTGTCGAAGCCGGCGATCTCGCCGCGCTGCACGAAGCTGCCGCTCATCGCGACGACGACGAGGTCGCTGTTCTCGCGGGCTTTTTGGATCTGGTAGGCGTGGCCGCTGTGGAGCGGGTTGTATTCCGCGACGATGCCGGTAATGCGCATGTTTGGCCTCCTGAGAGCGCGATTTTGCTACAAGTATACCACAGGCAGCGCGTGGCATTGCGAAGGCGTGTTTTGTCAATTGGACAATTTTTCGCTCGAATGTGGTAGAAGAACGTCGTTCGGAATTTGTCCTGCAAGAAGACATGCACCGCTCGGGAAACTATGATATAATTGAAAAATCGATTCTCGGTAAGAGCCTGTTGCGTATCTCGCCTTTGATGCATTTTTGCGTTGGATTTCCGTCAGGCGAGGAAGCGCCGACGACGCAAAATCGAAGCATTTTTGCTAGGAGGCGGTGACAAAGCATGGCAGAAATCAAACGCATAAAGGCGCAAAGTGGAGATGCTAAACAGGCTCTAAGAATTGGACGCGTTCAACCGCCGTCCATTGGCGTGTTTCATGAGCGAAAGGAGACCGATACAACATGGAACTCATGGAGAAGCTCCGTGCAAAGGCGGCGGCAGCCGCCAAGCGAATCGTACTGCCGGAGGGCAGTGATGCACGCGTTGTCGAAGCGGCGGCGGCCATCCAGAAAGAGGGCGTCGCAAAGGTCGTCCTTCTGGGCGAAGTAAAGAGCATCCAAGACAGGGCCAAAGAAAACGCTTGGGATCTGAGCGGCATTGAGTTGATCGATCCCGCGACGAGCGACAAGCGCCAGGCCTATGCGGATGCTTTTTTCGCGCTTCGCAAGCATAAGGGGGTCACGGCGGAGCAGGCGTTTGACACGCTCGCCGACCCGATGTACTTCGGCACGATGATGCTCAAACAGGGCGACGTGGACGGATTGGTTGGCGGCGCGCTCTGCACGACGGCCGATACGCTTCGTCCCGGCCTCCAGATCGTCAAGACGGCCCCCGGCGTCTCGACTGTTTCGAGCAGCTTTATCATGGTCGTCCCCAACAAAGCGTATGGACAGGATGGCGTGCTGATCTTTGCCGACTGCGCCATCAACATCGACCCCACCCCCGAAGAGCTCGCCGCGATCGCGATCGCCTCGGCCGCCACGGGCAAGGCTGTCGCGGGCATCGAACCCAAAGTCGCCATGCTGTCCTATTCGACGAAGGGCAGCGGCAAGGGCGAATGGGTCGATAAGGTCGTCAAGGCGACCGAACTCCTCAAGGCGCAAGCGCCCGACCTCGAAGTCGACGGCGAACTCCAGGCCGACGCAGCGCTCGTCGCCTCGGTCGGCCAGCTCAAAAGCCCCGGCAGCACCGTTGCCGGACACGCCAACGTCCTGGTCTTCCCCGACATCCAGGCCGGCAACATCGGCTACAAGCTCGTGCAACGTCTGGGCGGCGCGCAGGCCATCGGCCCCGTCTGCCAGGGATTTGCCAAGCCGATCAACGACCTGTCCCGCGGCTGCTCCGTCGAGGACATCGTCAACGTCGTCGCGCTTACCTGCCTGCAAGCCTAGGGATTTTGGGATCGCAAGGATCCTGCGATGAAACAAGTAGTTGGAAACGTGAAGGATGACAAGCGGAGGAAAACGGACATGAGCAAGGTTCTGGTGATCAACGCGGGGAGCTCCTCGCTCAAGTATCAGCTGATCGATATGACGGATCGCAGCGTGTTGGCGAAGGGTCTGGCAGAACGCATCGGCATCGATAGCCCGAAGATCAGCTACAAGGCGGGCGAGACGAAGGTCGAAAAGGACGCCGACATGAAAAACCACGACGACGCGATCGGCTTCGTCCTGGGCTTTTTGACCGACCCGGAAATCGGCGTCGTCAAGGGCATGGACGAGATCGTTGCCGTCGGCCACCGGGCGGTCCACGGGGGCGAGAAGTTCAACAAATCCGCCATCATCACCGAAGAGGTCATGGATACGATCGAATCCTTGATCGAGCTGGCCCCGCTCCACAACCCGGCCGTCATCATGGGCATCCGCGCCTGCCAGAAAGCCATGCCGACCACACCGATGGTCACGGTCTTCGACACGGCCTTCCACCAGACCATGCCGCCGATCGCCTATCTCTACGGCTTGCCCTACGAAGATTATCAGGAATACGCGATTCGTCGCTACGGCTTCCACGGCACCAGCCACCGCTATGTCAGCGCGCGCGTGGCCGCCCAGCTCGGAAGACCCATCGAAGAGCTCAAGATCGTCACCTGCCACCTCGGCAACGGCTCGTCGATCTGCGCGGTGGACGGCGGCAAATCGGTCGATACGTCCATGGGCTTCACGCCCCTCGAAGGCGTCATCATGGGCACCCGCAGCGGCAACCTCGATCCGGCGATCGTCAGCTACCTCGCCGCGAAAAAGGGATTTGGCTTCAAGGAGATCGACAACTACCTGAACAAAAAGTCGGGGATACTGGGCTTGTCGGGCATCAGCAGCGACTTCCGCGACGTCGAAGCCGCCGCCATCGCCGGCGACGAGCGCGCCAACACCGCCCGCGCGACCTGTGCCTACGGCATCAAAAAGTACGTCGGCGCGTATGCCGCAGCCATGGGCGGCCTCGACGCCGTCGTGTTTACCGCGGGCGTCGGCGAAAACGACCCCTACATTCGCGGCCTGGTGTGCAAGAACTTGCAGTTCCTCGGCATCGATTTCGACGCCGAATTCAACATGAAAGCCCCGCGCGGCCAGGAAATCTGCCTGACCCGCCCCGGCTCCAAGGTCTCAGCCTGGGTCATCCCGACCGACGAAGAGATGGTCATCGCGCAGGACACCTACGACCTCTGCGGCAAGTAGTTGACCCGACGTCGATCGTGGCCGCCGAAATCCTCCCGGGTGTATCCCTTGACAAAGCTTGCGTAAAGCCCTATCTTGGGAAAGGTTCGTCGAAGACGCCGCGGATAGCGGCTTCTTCGACGATGATCCGAGGTGCTGACGATGAAGCTGCCATTGAGCGCTCTTCCGGAGGGAAGCAAGACGCCCTTCCACTTTGAGGTGGATTGGGAACAGTTGCCTACGCGCGCCGAAGGGCTGCGTTTTGTCGGGCCGATCGCGCTCGAAGGGCACGCATGGCGCGTCAAAGAAAGCGCCGGATCGCGCGAACGCGCGGAGAGCGTCATTCTGGAGGGCACGATTCGCGCCATTTGGCAGAGCGTCTGTGATCGCTGTCTCAAAGAGACGGCTGTGCCGCTCGAGCTGCTGCTTTATGCCAGCTTTGTGCCGCAGGGTTGCGCGACGGTAGTGTCCGAATCCGGCGGAGACGAGGACTTGCCAGGCGAAGCGCTCGACGACGCATCCCGCTACGATTACAGTGGCGACGCGCTCGACCTGACGGACATGCTCCAGGACGAGATCCTGCTCAACCTGCCCAGCCGCGTCCTTTGCAAGGACAAGTGCCGCGGTCTGTGTCCGATCTGCGGCTGTGACCGCAACGAAACCATATGCGCATGCCAGACGCAAGCCGATGAGGCGGAAGATTCCCGCTTTGCGGCGCTCCGGCATTTGAACTTCGACGATGAGGAGGTGTAAACATGGCGGTTCCCAAGAGAAAAACATCCAAAGCAAGGCGCGATTCGAGAAGAGCGCAAACCTGGACCCTGTCCGCCCCCGGCATCGCCGAATGCCCGCAATGCCATCAGATGAAACTGACGCATCGCGTTTGCCCGGCCTGCGGTTTCTACAAAGGCCGCGCCGTGATCCAGGTCGACGCGAAAAAAGGTTGATCGGCCAAGCAAGCAGCCCCGCAAGGGGCTGCTTTTTTGTGGGTGACACACGCATTGCAACATTGAAATGTGAAAATATGAGTTATGTGTTCACGATATGACATATTTTGTCATTCTTGCGCGAACGCAATTTCTCCCAAAAGGATTCAACTTCACCAGTCCGTGTGCTATAATCGGTAGCGTGAACCCCAATCATTCGCTTTTTGCGATGAACCCGACAAATGGGACGTCGATCGTCGGTTTACATGCGCCGTGTCTTGACTATGACGCCTATGAATTGTAGGATCGCCATACAGGTTCATACGAAACAGCCCGCTCGCAGGCGTTCCTTTTTTTGGAGCCGCTGCGTCGGGGTTCTCATTTTGCGAAAAAAAGTAAAGGGGATGACGTGCAATGCATGTACCAATCCGAGGATTGTGGCGCGCTCGACGGGGTGCTGCGCTTTCTGTGGGACTCGCGCTCGCGCTGACTTTGAGCGCTTGCGGGCAGAACGGCCTCTTTGGCGGCAAAAAAGTCGACCTGACCAAGGTCGCGACGACGCCGCTCGAAAAGAGCGACCTGATGGCTTCGGTCAACGCCTCGGGCAAGGTCGAAAGCGCCGAGAGCCAAAAGGTCGTGCCGGACTCCAAGCTCAGTGGCTACATGATTCGGACGGTTGACGTCAAAGTGGGCGACGTCGTCAAGCGGGGCGATATCCTCGCGACGCTCGATACGAGCTCCCTCGAAGCCCAGGTCGAACAACAGGAAGCCGCCCTCGCCGCCCAGAAAAAGCAGGCGGGGAGCAGTCTGAACACGGCCGAACGCAATTATAGCACCGCGCGCGATCAGTACAAACAGGGCCGCGGCGCCGGTGTCACGAGCGCGACCACGGGCGTCAACAACGCTTCAGCCGGCGTTGACAACGCGCGCGCCGGCGTCGAGAACGCCAAGTCCAACGTCGAGAAGGCAGTCAACGCCGTCGGAACGGCCAAGTCCAACGTCAACAAAGCGCAGTCGGGCATCGATACGGCGGAGCAGGCGATGTTTGAAGCGCAGACCGCCTACAACAACGCGATGGTCATGTACGAGCTTGGCGAGTATTCCGACAGCGAAATGGAACGCTTCCAGGAGGATCTTGAGCGTGCCCAGCGCGGCGTCGACGACGCCAACCGCAGCTACGAAGACGCCAAGCGCGCCGTCCTGGACGCCGAACAGGGCGTCATCGATGCCAAACGCGCCGTGACAGACGCCGAACGCGGCGTTTCGGATGCCCAGCAGTCGCTTTCGGACGCGCAACGCGCACTGAACGACGCGCGCAAAAATGCCGCCGATTCGGTCGAGGCCGCGCACGACGGCGTCGAAAGCGCCAGCGCGACCATGGATTTCGAATCGAGCGAGATCGCCATCCAGACCATTCGCGATCAGATCGCCGACGGCGAGGTCAAGGCGCCCATGGATGGAACGATCACGCTGTCGAACGCCACGGTCGGTAACGTAGCGAGCGGCGTGCTTTTCATGGTGGAAAACGTCGACGACCTGATCATCAAGACGACCGTGCAACAGTTCGACGCGCCGTCGGTCACGGTCGACCAGGAAGTGATCATCAAGTCGGACGGTACCGGCGACAAGGAATTCAAGGGCGTCGTCAACCGCATCGCCCCCACCGCCGTCAAGAGCTCGACGGGCGATCTCGCCACCGGCAGCGGCATCGAGTTTGAGACCGAGATCGCCGTCAGCGACGCCAAGTCCGGCCTTTTGATCGGCATGAGCACCCAGCTCTACATCGTCACCGACCGCCGTCAGGCCGTCTTTGCCGTGCCGTTTAACGCCATTGAGCAAGACGAGGAAGCAGGGAAAAACTTCATCTACGTCCTGGAGGGCGAAGGCAAGGAAATGACCAGCCGCGCCATCGAAATCGAAATCGGCCTCGAAACGGACTTTCTCGTCGAGATCAAGTCAGACGAGCTCAAAGCCGGCATGAAGGTCGTCAACAACCCCGAGGACCTCAAGCCCGAGGGGGAAGCGGAAGAATCCGCGCCTCCGGCCGCGTCGAACACCGACGCAAAGCGGGACGCGCGCGTCGAACGGAAGTCCATATGATCTTCAAAAAGCGCAAACAGCGCGAACAAAAAACGGAGTCGGAAGCCGCGCTCGACGAAGAGCTGCCGCTGACGACCAACGAAGCGGGCGCCTCCGAGATCATTCGCGCGCGCAGCATCGTCAAGAAGTACTTCATCGGGACGGAAAACGAGCTGACTGTGCTCAAAAGCGTCGATGTGACGGTGTACAAGGGTGAGTTTATTTCGATCGTCGGGCCGTCCGGATCGGGCAAGAGTACGATGATGCAGATCCTCGGCGCGCTCGACCGCCCGACGACGGGCAGCTATTGGCTCGACGGCGTGCGCACCGACAAGATGACGAACAACCAGCTCTCCGACGCGCGCAACGCCAAGATCGGCTTCGTCTTTCAGACCTACAACCTGATCGCCCGTTCGAGCGCACAGCGCAATGTCGAACTGCCCATGCTCTACGCCGGCATGAGCCGCGCCAAGCGGGCGGAGCGCTCGAAGGAGCTGCTCGAACTCGTCGGCATGGGCGATCGCATGGGGCACCAACCCAACGAGCTTTCGGGCGGACAGAAGCAGCGCGTCGCGATCGCGCGCGCCATGGCGAACGATCCCGCCATCATCCTCGCCGACGAACCGACCGGCGCGCTCGACTCCAAGACCGGCCGCCAAGTGATGGACATCTTCCACGAGATCCACAAACGGGGCGCGACGGTGATCCTGATCACGCATAACGGCGAGCTCGCCGAGGAGACACAAAAGATCTTTACCCTGCGCGACGGTGAAATCGTCAGCATCGTCGACAACGGCAAGGACCCGGATTCGCTTTACGCGCGCTGCTTTGCGCCCGGCGCGACCGAGCCGCCGCCCATGGCCGCGGGAGAGGCGGGTGATATCGCGTGAGTTGGGCCGAAAACCTCAAGCTGGCGCTCGGCAGCCTGCGCGCCAACAAGATGCGCTCCTTCCTGACCATGCTGGGCATCATCATCGGCATTTCGGCCGTCATCGCGATTTTGACCTTGGGCGATTCTCTGACGGCCTTCGTGTCGAACGAAATGTCCCAAGCCGGCGCGAACGTGATCGCGCTGAGCGTTCAGGAGCGCACCGCCGAACAAGAGTCGATCATGGGCCAGATGGTGTCGTCCTACACGATCACGGAAGAAAAAGATCGCCCGACGACGAGCGACCTCCTCAGCGAGGAAAAGCTCGATCGCATGACCGACCACTTTGGCGAACGCATCAAGTCGATCGGGCTCTTTTACGGCGGCCCAGCCGGCAAAGTCAAAAAGGGCCGCGACGAAGCCAATGTCAACATTTACGGCGTCAACGACGGCTTCATCGACGTGCAGGGCTACGAGGTGCTCGCGGGGCGCTGGATCCAAAGGAACGACGTCAAGGCCGCCAAGCGCGTCGTCGCCATCTCGGAGACCGTCGTGGAGCGCCTTTTCGACGGATCGGACGACAAGGCGGTCGGCAGCGAGATCAAGCTCTACATCGGCAGCAAGATTCAGACCTATACGGTCATCGGCGTCTACAAGGCCAAGAGCCAGATGCAGAACATGATGATGTCCTCGCGCGACATACCGACGGAGTTTTACATCCCTTACAGCGTCATCGCGCTCGACTACAACTACGATCCCGGGTTTTCCCAGGCCTACGTCATGGGGCGCGCCGAGGAAAACGTCGCGCAGCTGACGCAAGACATCGACGACTACTTTTCGGCGGAGTACCGCAAAAACAACAAATGGGTCATCCAGGTGCAGAACTTCGAATCGATGATCGAAACCATGACGACCATGCTGAGTACCGTGTCGATGGCGATCAGCGTCATCGCGGGCATCTCGCTTCTCGTCGGCGGCGTGGGCGTCATGAACATCATGCTCGTCTCCGTCACCGAGCGCACGAAGGAGATCGGCACCCGCATGGCGATCGGCGCCCGAAGCAGCTATATCCGCTGGCAGTTCATCACGGAATCCGTGATCCTCTGCGGCATCGGCGGCATCTTCGGCGTCATACTCGGCGAGATCATGGGTCTGATCGGATCGTCGGTCGTCGGTTTTCCGGCGACGGCTTCGATCCCCGCCATCGTGGGCAGCGTCGCCTTCTCGATGGCGATCGGCGTCTTTTTCGGCTATTATCCCGCCAACAAGGCCGCCAAGCTCGACCCAATCGAAGCGCTGCGCTATGAATAGGCAGGACAAAACCACGGGTGTCGAAAGGAGAATGTGCCGCGCCATGAAACGTACCACCGCACTCTTGACAGCGTCGCTGCTGCTGATCAGTACGGCTGCCTCGCTCGCCGCCGAAACGCAGTTCAGCGTCGGCCAAAGCAGCCCCAAACCGTCGCCTACGCCCGCAAGCTTTTCAGTGGGCAGCGCGACGACGCTTCCCTCACCGAAAGCATCTTCGAAGACGGCCACCGCTGCACCGACAGATGCGGCCGCAGATGGACGCGCGACTTTCTCGGTCGGCGCGCAGACCACCGCCGCCAAAACCACCAACGCCGCCGCCACACAGGCGCAGACCCCATCGACGTCCACAGGCGGCCGCCGCATCGATTACAGCCAGATTCCCGCCCTCGTCACGTCCAACCTCGATGTGATCAAGTCGAAAAACGCCTACCAGTCGGCGATCGCCAGCACGATGGACACCGACGAGAGCCTGGCCGACGCCCTCGACAGCTATGACGAGACGGTGTGGAAATTCGCAAGCTCGAAAGACCAGCTCTATGCGCAGTACGCTGCGGGCCTTTTGACCGACGAAATATACACCGAGCAGCGCGCCGCGCTCGACGCCCAGGAAGACGCAGCCCTCGAGGGGATCGACAAGCAGATCGAACAGCTCCAGAAGGCGCGCAACAACACGCTCTACCAGCAGGAAACGGCGTCGCTTCGCATCGTGTCGACGCAGCGATCCATGACCGACGCGGCACAGGCGGCGTTTCTCGGCTACCATTCGCTGAACGAAAAATTGCTCGCCGCCAAGAAGCAGCTCGAATACCTCGAATGGCAAGAGGGCCTCGCCAAGACGAAACGCGCCAAAAACTTGATTTCCCAGGATGCTTACAACAAAGCGTTCGACGCGCTTCGCCCCCAGAAGGACGCCATCGACACCATCGTGACGAACCTGCGCAAAAACGAGCTCGGCTTCAAGACGGCCGTCGGCCTGCCGCTGACGACGGCGATCAGCTTCGGCGAACTGCCCGCGCTCGACGTCGGCGCCATCCCGCTCCGCAGCCGCGACGCTGATTGCGACACCTACGTCAAGCACAGCATCGACATCCAAAACGCGGTTGCCGCCGCCCGAAAGGCCAACCTCGACCTCTACAACGACGACGTGAACGGCTTCGACCGCGACAACGCCAATCTGAGCTACGAACAGACCGTCGAAAAGGCCAAGAGCGAGTTCGAGGCGAGCTACGACGCGCTCCAGGATGCCTACAAGACTTACCAAAACACCGGCAAGGCCCACCAGGATAAGCTGAAAGAACTCACAAAGCTCAATGTCAAATACGACAAGGGCATCGCGTCGAAAAACGCCGTCCTTTCCCAGGAATACGCCGTCTACCAGAGCGAGCGCAACCTCAAGGCGGCGCAGATCGATCTGTATTCGCAGTTCCAGAAATACCTGAACGGCCTCTATCTGTGAGATTTCGTCCCATGCGGTGAAAGCCGCGTCGAATGCCCCGCTTGCAAAAAAGTGGTCTATGGCCACTTTTTTGGGTGTGCGGGCGATCTGCCAAGCAAGAGGTGCCATCTGTGTCCACGAAAACCAACCGCCCCACCAAGCCGGGAAAGCTCCAGCGCTTTGCCGCCTATTACCGCCCCCACAAAGCGCTGTTCGCGTCCGACCTCGTCGCTGCCAGCCTGATCGCCGGGATCGATCTGCTCTTTCCGATTGTGACGCGCTACTCGATCCAGTCGCTGCTGCCCGCCGGTGCCTACCGGAGCTTTTTCGTGCTGATCGCCGCGCTCGTCGGGATCTACTTCGTGCGGGCGGGACTGATGTACTTCGTCACCTTCCAGGGGCATGCGCTGGGCGTCCACCTCGAAAACGACATGCGGCGGGATCTCTTTTGCCACCTGCAAAAGCTCTCCTTCGGCTTCTACGACAAGACGCGTACCGGACACCTGATGTCGCGCACGATCGGCGACCTTTTCGAGATCTCGGAGCTCGCCCACCACGGTCCGGAGGATCTGTTGATCTCGGCCCTGACGCTGACCGGTGCGCTGATCGTCATGTTTACGCTGCAATGGAAACTGGCGCTCGCGATCCTGATCTTCGTGCCGCTGATCGTGCTTTTCGTCATGCGCACCCGCCACCACATGGGCGCCGTCTCGCGCGACGTCAAGAGCAAGATCGCCGCCGTCAATGCCGACCTCGAAAGCGCGATCTCGGGCGTCCGCGTCGTGCAGGCCTTTAACAACGAAGACTACGAGATCGAGAAATTCCAGAAGGGAAGCGGCTTCTTCAAGGCGGCCAAACTGCGCTATTACAAAGTGATGGGCGTCTTTTTCAGCGGCATGGAACTGCTCCAGGGCCTGCTCTACATCGTCGCGCTCGCCGTGGGCGGGTATTTGATCCTCAAGGGCGAAATGGCGGCGATTGAGCTTCTGACCTTCACGCTCTACATCAACGCCTTTTTGTCGCCCATCCGCAAGCTGTCGAATTTCATGGAACAGTTCACGGCCGGCATGGCGGGTTTTACCCGCATGCAGGAATTGATGGATGTCGAGCCGGAGATCGTCGACAGACCAAACGCGAAGCCCATTTCGTCCGTGCGGGGCGCCATACGATTCGATGACGTCAGCTTTGCCTACGACGAGGGCGATACCGTGCTTTCGGGCATCGACCTTTCCGTCAAAGCGGGCGAGATGCTGGCCCTCGTCGGGCCGTCCGGCGGCGGTAAGACGACGCTTTGCCAGCTCATTCCGCGCTTTTACGAGCAGCAATCGGGACGCATCGCGATCGACGGCACCGACATCGCCGAGCTGACGCTCAGTTCCCTGCGCGAACAAATCGGCATCGTGCAGCAGGACGTCTTCCTCTTCGCCGGAACGATCCGCGAGAACATCCGCTACGGCGACACGGCTGCCAGCGAGGAGGACGTGATCGCCGCCGCCAAAGCCGCCGAGATCCACGACTTCATCTTGACGCTGCCCGAAGGCTACGATACGAACGTCGGCGAGCGGGGCGTCATGCTCTCGGGCGGACAAAAGCAGCGCGTTGCGATCGCGCGCATCTTCCTCAAAAACCCGCCCATCCTCATCCTCGACGAGGCGACGAGCGCCCTCGACTCCCAGACCGAGCGCCGCATCCAGCAGTCGCTCGAGGCGCTGGCAAAAGGGCGCACGACGATCGTGATCGCCCACCGGCTCTCGACCGTCAAAAACGCCGACGAGATCATCTACATCGACCAGAACGGCATTGCCGAACGCGGCGACCACGAAACGCTGATGGCCAAGGGAGGCCTCTATGCCGAGCTCTACGAGACGCAGTTTGCCGCGCGCGAATGACAGCGCGCCGGAAGTAAAATGCAGAGGCCCCGCATGTGTTTGCGGGGCCTCGCCGTGTCGCGGGAGAACGCTACGCATCGCGATCAGTCGTAGAATTCGGTCGGCGTGAGGTTTTCGAGCATCTCCTCTTGGTTCCAGAGCGCAATGCCTTCATTTTGGAGCATCTCGGCGACTTTGGCGTCGTCGCCCTCGACGCGGAGGATCGCTACGGCTGTGCCGCTGTGACGGGTGATGAAAGCATAGGCGTACTCGACGCTCGCCCCGGCCATGCCGACGATTTGGAGCACGCGATTCAGGCCGCCGGCGCTGTCCGTCAGGCGCACGGCAAGCACCGGCGTGGACTTGATCGTCAGTTGCGCCTTTTTCAGCTCTTCGAAGGCGCGGTCGGGCTCGTCGAGGATCATGCGCAATACGCCATAAGCCGACGTGTCGCAAAGGGAAAGCGCGCGGATGTTGAGGTGGGCGTCGTCAAGAATCTGCGTGACCTGTGCGGCGGAGCCCGGCGTGTTTTCGATGAAGACGGAAATTTGATCGACGTACATGGGGGAACCTCCTGACTCAAGTTGTGTTGTTTTGTTACGAGATCGCGTTTTCGTAGCGATCGCGCTTGTCGATCACACGCTGGGCCTTGCCCTCGCTGCGGGCGATCGACTTGGGCGCGACCAGCTTGACGCCGACCGAGATGCCCAGGGTCGACGCGATGGCGCTTTGGATGCGGGCTTGCTGGGCTTCGATGTGGCGGACGGCGTCGGAGAACATGTCTTCCACCATCTCGACGACGACGTCGAGCGTGTCGAGGCCGTGCTTGCGGTCGACGACGAGTTGATAGTGGGGCGCGATGTCGCTGAGCTGGAGCAGCACGCTCTCGATCTGCGACGGGAAGACGTTGATGCCGCGGATGATCAGCATGTCGTCGGCGCGGCCGGAGGGCTTGCTCATCTTGATCAAGGTGCGGCCGCATGCGCAGGGGCTTCGATCGAGCTTAGCGATGTCGCGCGTGCGGTAGCGCAGAAGCGGCATGGCCTGCTTCGTCAGGCAGGTGAAGACCAGCTCGCCGTATTGGCCGTCGGGCAGCACTTCGCCGGTGTCGGGATCGACGATCTCAGGGATGAAGTGGTCTTCGTTGACGTGGAGGCCGCTCTGGGTTTCGCACTCGAATGAGACGCCCGGGCCGATGATCTCGGACAGGCCGTAGATGTCGTGCGCCTTGATGCCGAGGCGGGATTCGATCTCGCTGCGCATGTGTTCGGTCCAGGGCTCAGCGCCGAAGCAACCGGCGCGCAGAGCCAGATCGCTGCGCTGTATGCCCATTTCCTCGATGACCTCGGCGAGGTAGAGCATATAGGACGGCGTGCAGCAGATCATCGTCGTTTTGAAATCAACCATGAGCTGGACCTGGAGCTTTGTGTTGCCGACCGACGACGGCACCGCCGTCGCGCCGAGGCGTTCCGCGCCGTAGTGTGCGCCCAGGCCACCCGTGAACAGGCCGTAGCCATAGGCGACCTGAACGATGTCGCGGCTGTGGCCGCCTGCGCCCGCCAGGGTGCGCGCCATGACTTCCGACCAGACGCCGATGTCGTCGGCCGTGTAAGCGACGACGGTGCGCTTGCCCGTAGTGCCCGAGCTGGCGTGCAGGCGCACGACGTCGTCCTGCGGGACGGCGATCATGCCGTAAGGGTAGTTGTCGCGCAGGTCTTCCTTGTATGTGAAGGGAAGGCGCGACAGGTCTTCGATGCCCTTGATGTCGCCAACCTCAATTTGGGCTTCATGCAGGCGCTTTCGGTAAAGGGGAACGCTGTCGATCCGCCGCAGCATGTCGCGCAGGCGCGCCGATTGCATGGCCTGCATCTGGTCCCGCGACATGGTCTCGACCTGCCAATTGTACATCATCATTGTATCCTCCTGCAAAATGAAAATGACTCCGGAGCGTGCTCCGGAGTCATCGGGTTCCCTATGGGTGTTGCCGATGTCATGCCTCCCGCCGCGCGCTCGCCAAAAGACCGCTGGTAAAGCGGCTAAACGAATAGGCAAAGAGGCGGCTCTTACGTCGGCGCATCGTCATCGTATCCTTCCGTGATTATCATTATATTATACGCGCTTTTCGCGAAAATGCAAGGGGAACGTGATGGAGACGTGAAACGATATATGGTATAATGAAGTGTCGTCTCTGTTTTCTTTGCTGTGAACTTGTGGGAGTTCGCAGGGTGCCAATGATGCGAAAGGAGAGAAGTCATGTCTGCCAATGCTGAACAACGCTTTTTGGAGAAAAGCAAACGGCTCGAAGCGGCGTACACACTCCAGGAGGGCGACAGAGTCCCCTTTGCGCCGCTCACCGGCTACTACCCGGCCGGCGCGTATGGAATCAGCTACTACGACTTGATGACCGACCCGCGCAACGTCATTCCCGGTATCCGGAAATACATCGAGGACTTCGATCCCGATCTGGCGCTTCCACCGGTCGGCTATTGCATCCCCGCATGCGAAACGACGGGCGCGACCTTTGTTCGCTGGCCAGGGCCGGAATTCGGCATTCCCAACGACGCTTCATTCCAGGTGCTCGACACGACCTACCTGCACGACGACGAGTATGGGGCGTTCCTCGAAGATCCGACGCACTTTTTGCAAACCGTCATTCTGCCGCGGCGTTTTTCCAAGCTCGCGGGATTCGCCTCCTTTGACTTCCGCAGCCCGACGGAATTCGGCGCCTTTGACGCCTGCGCCAAGCTCGCCCAGCCCGAAGTCAAAGCGTCGTTGCTTGCCGCCATTCAGGCGGGCGAACAGATCATCCGAAACAATGAGCGTACGGGCCAAGTGTACGGCGCCATCGTCGAGGCGGGCGTGCCGCTCTACTTCGACGGCATCGCCATCGCGCCCTACGACATCTTCTCGGACGACTATCGCGGTCTGATCAACACGGTCATGGACATCGTCGAACGTCCGGACGAGCTCGAAGAGGCACTGCAATATACGACGCGCGTGGGCATCGAAAAGGCGCTCGCCGACGCGAAGGCCGCGCACTCGACGCGCGTCTTCATTCCGCTGCACGCCGGTGTCGACGAATTCATGAGCCCAGCCAACTACGAACGCTTCTATTGGTCGGGGCTGAAAAAGCTGATCCTCGCGCTGATCGACGAGGGCATGACGCCCGTCGTCTTCTGCGAAGGCAACTACGACACCCGCCTCGAAGTGATCGCCGACGTCCCCAAGGGCAAAGTGCAGTACATGTTCGAGCGCTGCGACCTCGCCGCGCTGAAAAAGACGATCGGCGACGTGAGCTGCTTCTACGGCAACTTCCCGAATGCGCTGCTCATCTCGGGCAGCAAGCAGCAGGTGATCGACCACACGAAAAAGATGCTCGACATCTGCGCGCCCGGCGGCGGTTTCATCATGAACTGCGGCATTGCGCTCGACAACGCTAAACCCGAAAACATGGAAGCTTGGCGCGAAACCGTCGAGGTATACGGCAAATATTAACGCGAATTATGCGTTTACGAACCGCAAAGTTATGCTGCTGCGGGCGATGATCAACGCGAATCAAGGGTTGAACTTTCTTCAGGCAAAAGTGGGATGATCCTTGTGGTACGCGGGCGATTGATAATCGCCCCTACATCCCGTAAACCTTGTTTGTGCGCCTGTTGGGGCGATTATCAATCGCCCGATGCAGCCGAACGGCCTCGCGATACGTTAGTTTGTAACCCTTGATTCGCATTATCAATCGCCCGTTGTAACCAGGCAGCTTCTTGACACCTTGTGCTTACAGTTTGTAGAACTCGATTGGCATGACTGATTGCGTAACAAAACATACAACGCGCGAAAAGGTGGCCGAAAGGCCACTTTTTCCGCAAACGGGAGGCTTCATGGTTTCATTTGAAGAGGTGGGCGTCATGCTCGACGAGATCGCGATGGAGCTGCCCGAACCGATCTACAAGGGGCTCAACGGCGGCATCAACCTGCTGCCCCAGGCCAAGTTCCACCCGGCCGACATGGCAGGGGATCTTTTCGTCTTGGGCGAATACCGCGTCGAAGGGCATCTGGGACGTTACATCGCGATCTATTACGGTTCCTTTGTCCGGCTGTATGGCAATCTCCCCGAACACGCACAGCGCGATATCCTCCGGCGCCTACTGATCCACGAATTCACCCACCACCTCGAATCCTTGGCCGGAGAGCGCGATCTCGAATACGAGGACGCCCGCGGGATCGCCATCTACCGACGCCGCCATGCACCACAGGGGGAGTGAGAAGCGCAAAGCATTGCATTTCACTGGGCCATCGAATACAATGTTGCTATAGGCGAATCATGGGATAAGCCAAAACATGTCGATGGATACAGGAGGTGGGTGCGATGCATGGATTCGAAAAGGCTTTGGTACGCCGCCCGATCGCCTGGGCGATCGCCCTGGCTTTGGCGGTCGCTTTGGCCCTGCATGGGGCGGCAAACGCCGCGATCGCCGACTGGACGATCCCTTGGGAAGAGGGCATCTACTGCACCGTGGGCGACTACGACATCAATTACCGCCAGCACATGACCTCGAAGGGCGGCAAGGCGATCGACTTTTTGTATGGGATTCCGATTCCCCTCTATGCCCCGACCGACGGCACGATCGTCGCCCTCCAGGACTGGCACGATCCGAATGGATACGTCGGCTGTGAGGACGGCTACGGCTACGGCAACTTTGTCGCTATCGCGACCGACGACGGCTACGGCCTCATCATGGCGCACTTTTCGAGCATCGATGCCGCGCTTTCCGAGCGCGTTCGCCAGGGGAATTGGACAGTCAAACGGGGCGAGCGGCTGGGCGACATGGGGAGCTCTGGCAATTCGAGCTGCATCCACCTGCACTTTGAGGTGATCACGGACCGCCAAACGCTGGGCACGGCCTTCGGCATGCAGGCGGGCGATTTCGTCACAGGCCGGACGATCGACGGCGGGATGCCTCACGTACACGATTACGTCGCCTATATGCGCGCGGAACATCAGCCCAAAGGCCATCGCGTCGTCTACATCTGCGCGACCTGCAACCAGAGCGACGGCATCACACACGATACCTGGGCGACGCGCTCGTCATGCGCCGAATGCAAAAAGCGCGCCAAATGAAGCCTGCGCGGGGAACTCGCCCCAGAGCGTCGTGAGGTTCGGCCACTTTTTCGCGTTCGAGGGCAAGCTTTGCGCGAATGCTTGCTTTGTGGTATAGTCTATACGATCGCAAGGATCGCGAGCACCGACACCTTCTTTTTTCGGTGCGAAGATGCAAGTGCAAACAAACGGACCTGCGCTTTGTCGCAGGCGACGAGGAGCTGTCCCGTGTGAGCCAAAACCGACCCAAAATCGTCGTCATCGATAGCAACAGCCTCATGCACCGCGCCTACCACGGCCTCCCGCCGATGAACAGCGCGGATGGAACGCCGACGCATGCCGTGTACGGCTTTCTTTCGATGCTGCTCAAAATGCTCGAACAGGAAAAGCCCGATTATCTGCTGGCGGCGTTCGATACCCACGCGCCCACGCCGCGCCACCTAGCCTACGACGGATACAAAGCCAAACGCATGGCGACGCCCGATGACCTCCGCCCCCAATTTCCGCTCGTCAAAGAGGTGCTGCGCGAGATGGGCATCGCCGTCGGCGAAAAAGACGGCTTCGAAGCCGATGACTTTTTGGGCATCTTTTCGCGTCGGGGCGAGGCAGCCGGGCTGGAGGTTCGCCTCTTGACCGGCGACAAGGACGCACTCCAACTGGTGGACGAACACACGACTGTCATCCTGATGCGCAAAGGCATCAGCGAAACCCAAGTCTTCGACGAGGCGGCGATCTGCGAAACCTATGGACTCAGGCCCGATCAAATGGCCGATCTCAAGGGACTCATGGGCGACAGCTCTGACAACATTCCGGGCGTGCCGGGCGTCGGAGAAAAGACGGCGCTCAAACTCATGCAGCAGTACGGCAGCATGGACGAGGTGCTCGCCCATGCCGACGAGGTCAAGGGACCCAAACTGCGCCAAAACCTCACCGAACACGCCGAACTCGCGCGATTGAGCCGCCAACTCGGCACGATCGTCACCGATGTCGACGCGCCGATCGCCATCGCGATCGAAGACTGCGCCTTTGACCCGCACACGATGGCCGGCGGGCGCGAGATCATGTTGCGTTTGGGGTTGCGGCAGATTGCGAGCCGCCTGCCCGAGGGCGCCCCTGGGTTGCCGAAAGTGCAGGCGGCGCGGGAAGAACAGCGCATGGCTGCGGTTGAGATCACCGAGTCCGACGCGCTGCAACGTGCGATCGATGCCATGCGTTCGGCGGCGGCGCTCGCCTTTGTATGCGAACCGGCCGATCCGTGCTATACGGTCAGCGACGGCCAAACGCTCTGGAAAATCGTGTTACGCGTCGACCTCCTCAACCCCGGGCTCGACCGCGACGAAGCCGATCACGCGTTGGCGCAACTCCTGGCCGACGCCTCGATCGAAAAGCGCCTCTACGACGTCAAAGCCTGGACGCATCGCCTCGATCGCATGGGCTTGGGGCTGCGAAACGCCCGCTTCGACGCCATGTTGGCCGCCTACCTCATCCAGCCCAACCGCACCCAGCCGTCACTCGCCCAACTCGTCGAGGAAACGCTCGGCCAGCCCTGCGACGCGGCGGGTCTTTTCGCGCTCTGCGCCGAGCAAGCCGAGCGCCTAAAACGCGACGACCTCTCGCTCGTCTACGACAAAATCGAGATGCCGCTCGTCCCCGTGCTGTCCGACATGGAACGGACGGGCTTTTTGATCGACCGCGCCATGCTCGACCAACTGGGCAGCGAATACGACGCCAGCATCGAAGCGCTGAAAGCGAGCATCTACGCGCTGGCAGGGCGCGAATTCAACATCCTGTCGCCCAAACAACTGGGGGAGCTCCTTTTCGAAGAGATGGGGCTGCCCGCGCCGAAAAAGACCAAGACCGGCTATTCGACCGACGCCGCGACGCTCGAATCGCTTGCGGGCGAAAACCCGATCGTCGACAAAGTGCTCGAATACCGCCAAAATAGCAAGCTCAAGAGTACCTACATCGAGGGCCTCCGAAACGCCGCCGACGCCCAGGGACGCGTACACACCCAGTTCAAACAGAACGGCACCGCGACCGGACGGCTCTCGTCGATCGAACCGAACTTGCAAAACATTCCCGTTCGGAGCGCGCTTGGCCGCGAGATTCGACGGGCTTTCATTCCCAGCGAAGGCAACGTGCTGATCGACGCCGACTACTCGCAGATCGAACTGCGCATCCTGGCGCACCTCGCCCAGGACGAGAGCATGATCGAAGCCTTCCGGCGGGGTTACGACATCCACGCCGCGACCGCCGCCACCGTGGCGGGCGTCGATATCGCCGACGTGACGTCCGAAATGCGAAGCGCGGCCAAGGCCACGAACTTCGGCATCGTCTACGGCATCAGCGATTTCGGCCTTGCCAACCAACTGGGCATATCGCGCAAAGATGCCGCGGCCTATATCCGCGCCTACAACGAAACGTATCCGGGCATTGCGCGCTACATGAAGGACACCGTGGCTGCGGCGCGCGCGGAAGGCTACGTCCTGACGCTCTTTGGACGGCGCCGTGACCTGCCCGAACTCAAATCGTCCAACTACCACACACGCTCCTTTGGCGAGCGCGTCGCCCGAAACGCGCCCATCCAGGGCACGGCGGCCGACATCATCAAGCTCGCCATGATCCGCGTGCACGAGGCGCTCGCCGCCGAACGCATGCGCACGAAGCTCATTTTGCAGGTGCACGACGAACTCATCCTCGACGCCCCGCCTGACGAACGCGACGCAGCTTCCGCCCTTCTCAAGCGGTGCATGGAGAGCGTGGCGACACTCGACGCTCCCCTTCTCGCGGAGGTCCACGCCGGCGCGACCTGGTACGAGGCGAAATGATGGGGGCGGGCGTCACTGGTATGAATTCCATAAACTGATAGTCGAAAATTCCAAAAGAAGCGATCTCAACGGGGATGAATGCGATATAATGAACTGACCGCGAGGAGGGCCAGTGTTTCGAATTGGACTGACGGGCTCGATCGCGGCGGGAAAGTCGTTGGTGGCCGCTTTGCTGCGCGAAGAAGGCGTGCCGGTGATCGATGCCGACGCGATCTCGCGCGCGATCACGGCGCCGGGACAAATGGGCGCGATCGCGATCGCGCGGCATTTCGGTGCGGCCGTGATGCGCGCTGACGCTTCGATCGACCGCGCGGCGCTGGCAAAGATCGTCTTTGCGGACGACGAAGCCCGCCACGCACTCGAAGGGCTGCTGCATCCTCTCATCCTGCAAAAACTGCGCACCTGGATGGATGGACTCGAAGAAGAGGGCTGTCCGGTCGCGGTCGTCGATGCGGCGCTTCTGATCGAATCGGGCTTTTACCGCGAATTCGACCGGGTGTGGCTGGTCTTGTGCGACGATGAAACCCGGCTCAAAAGGCTGATGAAACGCGATGCGTTGACCCGGGAAGAAGCGACGCTTCGCATGCAAAGCCAAATGCCGCAGGAGGAGAAACGGCGCTATGCCGACGACTTGATCGACAACGGCGGCAGCCCGACCGACACACAGAGACAGGTGCAGGCGCTCTTGCGCGCCTTGGAGGTATTGGGGTGAAGGCGGAGAAACGCACGGTCATTCGCTTGGTTTGCGCCGCGATCGCGCTGCCACTCGTCGCCATCCTGGCGCTACAGCTCAATCGCGCCATCGAGAAAAAGACCTACCGGCTCGATTATCTGACGCTGATCCGGCGCTATGCGGCCGAATACGAGCTCGACCCGTATGCAGTTGCCGCGATCGTTCACTGTGAAAGCGGTAACAGGGCCGACGTCGTCTCCAGCGCGGGCGCGATCGGCCTGATGCAACTCATGCCCGATACCGGTGAATGGATCGCGGGAAAGCTGAGCGTCGCAGACTACGACGTCGATATGCTCAAGCAGCCCGAAACAAACATTCGCTTCGGTTGCTGGTATCTCCATTTTCTGTATGAACGTTTCGAGTCGAATGATACGGTGTACGCCGCCTACAACGCGGGGCACAACCGCGTGAAAAACTGGCTCGACGACAACGCCTACAGTGCGGATGGCGCGACCCTCTCCGACGTGCCCTATCCGCAGACAAAAGATTACGTGGAAAAAGTGCAAAGAGCTTATGATACATACAAGAAACTCTACCCCGACGCCTTCGCATGAGCCCCCCCGCGCGAAACGATGGACGATTCGCGCGCTTTCGATTGCACTCGCCGGACTCTTGGCGGCATGCGGCGGAAGGGGAACCGAAGTCCACACGCAGACGCCGACCGTGACGCAGGCGCCCGAAGTCGCGCCCGGCGTCGAAGCCGACACCCCCCAGGCCGGAGGAGAGCTCCGCATTTACGTCCCGCGCAACACGAGTTCCCTCGACCCACTCCGCGGCAGCCGTGTCGAGGTGGGCGCCATGCTCTCCCTCGTCTACGAAAAGCTGATCCGGCTGGACGGCAACCTGCGTTTGGCCCCTGCTTTGGCCGAGAGCTGGGAGCCGATCGACGCGAGCGGCAAGGCTTGGAAAATTTCGCTCCGAAAGGGCGCGACCTGGCAGCCGACGGGCGAACCCTTTACGGCGGCGGATGTGCTTTACACCTACGGGCTGCTCAAAAGCGAGGCCTATGAGTATTCGCCCTACGCCTATCACCTCGATTGGATCGAATCGCTCACCGCGCTCGATGATTCGACCCTCATGCTGCGCGCAGTGCACCCCGGCGCACAGGCGCTGCACGCGCTGACCTTTCCCGTCGTGTCGAAACGGCACTTCGCTTACGGAAAGCAGCCGATCGGGACCGGCCCCTACATCATGGACAAGGCGGAACGGTCGATCGGGTTTCACTTTACCGTCAACAGCCTTTGGTGGCGCACGCCGCCCCACATCGAGAGCGTCACGGCGATCTGCGTCAACGACAGCATTTCGGCGCTGACCGACCTGCAAGACGGTTTGCTCAACTACTTGCCGATCCGTGCGGCGACGGGCGCAAGCTTCCGCGAAATGGGCGATGTCGGCGTACTGCAATCGCGCACCCGACAGAGCGAGGCGCTCTTGATCAACCACGCCAACATAGCGCTGCGCGACGTCAACGTCCGCAAAGCGATCGCCTACGCGATCGACCGCAAAGGGATCATCACCAAGGCCTACTTGGGACGCGCGTTTGCGACCGACGTTCCGATCTCGCCGTCGAGCTGGCTCTACGCGGCGGAACTGGCCAGCTACGACTACAACCCGGAGCTGGCGCGCGACATGCTCGCCCAGGCGGGGTGGGTCGATCTCGATGCCGACGGCGTCGCCGACAAGCAGACCGCAGATGGCGAGTTCACGACCTTGAAACTGACGCTGCTCGTCAACGACACCCCCGAGAGCGCTTACCGCAAAGACGTCGCCAACCAGATTCGGCAGGACTTGCTTGAAATCGGCATCGACGCGAGCATCGTGGCCGCGCGATGGTCGGGCGAAGACGACGAATACAGCCCCATGCTCGAGACACACAGCTTCGATCTGGCGCTAGCCGGCTTCAATATGGACCCCTGTCCCGACCTGACCGACTTCGTTGGGACGGGCGGGAGCCGCAATTACGGCCAGTATTCGAACGCCGAAATGGATGCCTTGCTCGACGATTTTCGTTCCGCCACCGCGGAAAACGACATCGTCAGCCGCTCGCGGGCGGTGCAGCAGCATTTCGTCGACGAAGTGCCGTATGTGCATCTGTATTTTGTCGACGCGTCGATCGTCTACAACAACCATTTGAAATTCCCCAGCGACATCATGGCCGACATCAACGACGAATCGCCCTACGCCGGGATCGAAAAATGGTACTTCGACGCGCCGGGACGACAGAGCTTCGCGCCCATCGACCTCGAGCTGGAGGCGAAATGGTCGCAGTTCGACAAGAACGGCGTCCTGGAGGACGTGCCGGAAGAAGGTATGGAAGCGGGCACTTCGCCGAGCGCCACGCCGACCGCGACGCCCAGCCCCACCGATGACGCAGCCGAAACGGACACCCAGACCGAAAAGCCCCGCTCCGATACGCCGCGGCCGACCGAGCGCGCTTCCACGCCGAAGCCGACGCAAAAACCGGCCGAAAAGCCGCAATCGACCCCCAAACCGACGCAAAAACCGACCCCCAAACCGACAAAGGCGCCCGAAGAGGAACCGGAGGACATTCCGGAAGAGGGCGGACGCCCGACGAAGAAACCCACCAAGACGCCCGAGCCCGAATCGAAGCCGAAGAAGACGCCCCAACCGGAAAGCGTGCCGGAAGAGCGGCCGACCAAGGCACCGCTCGAGCCGGGCGAAGATCAGATTCTGTAGTTTGCCGCATGGGAGAATGAACGAATGCTCGAAACGATCTTGTTTGTTGTTTGCCTCGCCGCCGACCAGTGGACGAAACATTGGGCGGCGACGACGCTTCCGGCGCTTCCGGGCGGCACGATGCCGATCATCCCCAATGTGCTGCACTTGACTTACATCGAAAACACAGGGGCAGCCTTTGGGATCCTGCAAAACCAGCGTCCCTTCTTCATCGCGATCACCTGTCTGGCGATGCTCGCGATCGTGGGGTTCTGGTTCGTCAAGCGAAAGTCGCTGGGAACCTGGATGCGTGTGGCGCTCGCGTTCATGTTGACGGGCGCGCTCGGCAATTTCGCCGATCGCCTGCGCCTTCACTACGTGCGCGATTTTGTGGACTTCCGCCTGATCAACTTCGCGGTGTTCAACGTGGCCGACGCCTGCCTGACGACCGCGGTGATCATGGTGGCGATCTACGTGTTTTTCCTGGAATCAAAGGAGAAAAAGGCAATGCCGCATCCCCACGGCGAAACGCCGGGATCGGAAAAGGAAGCGGCACCAGAGCGTTGAGGAACGCTCATTTGGGCGTTTCGCACGGCGGGAAAGGAGGGGCGAATGCTCGAACTCATTGTCTTTGTGTTGGCATTCGGCGCGGATTGGCTGGTCAAACACTGGTCGATGCAGGTCTTGTCGAAGATGCCGGGCGCGTCGGTCGAGCTGATCAAAGGGGTCTTCTGGCTGCAATATGCCGAGAACGACGGCCGCGATGTCTCGTGGATACGCGATCCCCGCAACCCCTACATGATCGCGTTTCGCGTCTTCCTGATCGCGCTGATACTCATCCTCCTGATCCGTTACCGCAAAAAGGTGCTCAAACCGATCACGCGCGTGGGCTTGGTGCTCTTTTTGGCCGGCATGATCGGCAACCAGGTCAATTACCTCGTGATGGGCTTTGTGCCCGACATGTTTGCGATCGCGCCCATCGCGGCGATCTTCAACGTAGCGGACGTACTCGTCGTCATTTCGATGTGCATCCTCTTCCTGCGCTTCGCGTTTTTCGAGGGGCAGATCTTCGTCAACTGGATGATCGACAACATGAAACCGCCCGAACACCGCAAACGCCGCCGACGGAGCCAAAGCCAAAAAGCGCTGCCCGCGCCCAAAGCCTGGACCGACAGCGACCCGCTTCCCAATCGCGTTGTGCCGCCGGGGCATCGCTTTGCCGACATACCGGAGGAAGCGTCGACGGAGAATCGGCCGCACACAGTCGCTGCCGCCCCCGCGCCCGAAACGGCCCAGCGGGAACCCGACCCGAAGCCCCGCAGCGCGAAACCGCGCATGGAACCACAGCCCCGACGCAACGGCGACGTCGCGCTTCCGCCAGGCTGGCCCTCGCATTTTCCACCGCCTCGGGGTGAATACTGAATCCGTATGGACAAAGGAGTCTCGTTTGTTTGAACTGATCGTGTTTGTTTTGGCGCTCGGATCGGACTGGCTGATCAAGTCCTGGTCGATGCGCGTGTTGGCCGAGCTGCCCGGACAAAGCATGACGCTGATACCGGGGGTCTTCTGGTTGCAGTATGCCGAAAACAACGGCATGGGCAATGGCGCGCTTCGCAACCGCTCCTGGTACAACACAGCGATCAAGATCGTCGTATTGATCGTGATCGCCTACTTGCTGCTTCGCCACCGGAAAAAGCTGAGCGGTCTGACCCGCTTTGCTATGATGGTCTATGCGGGGGGCCTGCTCGGAAACCAGCTCAATTACTGGATACTCAATTTCGTGCCCGATATGTTCGTGATCGCGCCGCTGCCCCGCCACGTCTTTAACCTCGCCGACGTTTATATCCTGGTCGCCCTCACGATCCTGATCGCGCGCCTTCTCTTTTTCGAAGGTGAATCGCTGACCGGCCACCTGGGAGGGCAGATGGGCGCACATCGCGAGGCGGGGCGCTTGGACGGCGGCGAACCGGAGGAGTGACGATGGAAGGCAGGGACCTGGCGTGCGGCATCGACGATGTGCCGCCGCTTTTGTATGATGTGGGGCCGGAGGGTGCGGGCGTGAGGCTCGACGTCTTCTTGGCGGGCGAAAACCACACGTGGACGCGCTCTTTCGTGGCGAACCAGATCGCGGCGGGGCGCGTGGCGGTCAACGGACGCTCCGCGAGCAAGGCGGGCGCCAAGCTCAAGGCAGGCGACACCGTCGAAGTCGAATGCCCCCCCATCGCGGCGACCGAACTCGTCGCGGAGGACATCCCCATCCGCTTCGTCTACCAGGACGCCGACATCGCCGTGATCGACAAGCCACAAGGCATGGTCGTCCACCCAGCGCCGGGACATGTACGAGGGACGCTCGTCAATGCGCTTCTCTATCACGTCGAAGACCTGGCCGGGATCGGCGGCGAGATGCGCCCCGGGATCGTTCACCGCATCGACAAGGACACGACAGGTCTTCTCGTCGTCGCGAAGAACGACTTCGCCCACCGCAGCCTCTGCGACCAAATCGCGTCCAAAACGGCCAAGCGCCTCTATTGGGCGATCGTCGAGAACAACGTCAAAGAGGACGCGGGCAGCGTCGATGCGCCGATCGCGCGCAGCCGCCGCGATCGCAAAAAAATGGCCGTCGCCCCCGAAGGGCGTCCGGCGCTGACGCACTACCGCGTTCTGGAACGTTTTGGCGCGTTTACCTGGCTCGAATGCGCGCTCGAAACGGGGCGCACCCACCAGATCCGCGTCCACATGGCGCACATTGGGAAGCCGGTCGCGGGCGATCCGGTCTATGGATCCGCGAAAAATCCGTTGGGGGTGCAGGGCGGGCAAGCCTTGCATGCGGTCGCGCTCACGCTTGCGCACCCGCGAAGTGGCGAAGTGATGCGCTTTGCCGCACCGCCGCACGCGCACTTTCTGGATGCGCTCAAACGCCTCGGCGCAAGCGATTGGCGGACGCGATTCGATGAAATGTCGCCGTGACGACCGGCGCCGCATCCATCTTCTGCACGATTTGGAGCACGGCAAAACTTCCGCCGCATCCGTCGCGCGGGATGGAAACGCTCCCCGGGTTCACGATCGGCACGCCGAAATCCAGGCTGTATTGCACGGCATGGGTGTGCCCGAACAGCGCCATGTGCGCGCAGAGTTCCTCGGCGCGGTAGCAGAGCCGCGACAAGCGCGACGTGAAGGCGTACTGGTGCCCGTGCGACGCGTAGATGCGCGCCGAGCCAACCGAAAGAACGATCTCGTCTGGCCAAGAACCTCGCTCGAAGTCGTTGTTCCCCCGCACGACAAAGCGCGGCAGATCGGGCCACGCGCGGGCGATCAACGCCTCATCTCGCGCATAGTCGCCGAGGTGGATCGCAGCCGCCAAGCCACCCGGCAACGCAGCCGCCAACGCCAACGCCTGCTCGAAGCGCTTCGCATGTCCGTGGGTATCCGAGAAGACGGCGATCTGCGTCGCGCTTGTTTGTGGGGGGAGGTCGAGGAGGAGTTCTTCCATGGGGTCTCCTTTCGGGTTTTTTCTTTACTTTTCTTGAAAGAAAAGTAACAAAAGAACTTCTGTATGCACCCCACAAATCTGCGATTTGCGGGGACCCCGCACGCCCCGGAATGGCCGCCAGACCTGGCGGCGGCCATTCCGAAAGCTGGTCAAGGAGCATATGGGGCGGCACGCGATAATTTTGGGTAGGGATTCCAAAGGGGCTTGCCCCTTTGGTCAGGGGTTATAGGGGGATGAAATCCCCCTATCGTACCCTCTCCCGCAGCATCGCGAGCGAACGCCCGCGGTGGCTGATGGCGTTTTTCTCGTCCTCGGTCAGCTCGGCGAAGGTTTGGCTGCGGTCGGGAAAGACGAAGAGCGGGTCGTAGCCGAAGCCGTTCGTGCCGCGGGGGGCGTGGCCGATGACGCCGTCACAGCTGCCGCGAACGACGAGCTCGTCCAGGCCGGGTCGGAGGAGGGCGATCGCCGAGACGAAGCGGGCGCTGCGTTCGTCGTCGGGGACGTCGGCGAGCGCTTGGAGCAGCTTTTCGTTGTTGGCTGCATCGTCGTGGCCTTCGCCAGCGTATCGAGCCGAGTACACGCCGGGTTGACCGCCGAGCGCATCGACTTCGAGGCCGGAGTCGTCCGCGAGCACGGCGCTATCGGGGCAGAGGGCGGCGATCGCGCGGGCTTTGATCAGGGCGTTGGCTTCGAACGTGTCGCCGTCTTCGACGACATCGATGTCGATGCCGGCTTCCCGAAGCGAGACGATGGGGGCAAAGAGGCCGTCGAGTATGGCTTTGATCTCGGCGATCTTGTGGGCGTTGTTCGATGCGATGATCAGCGTTTGCATGGGTTCATCCTCTCTGTCGCGGCTTTCTTATCCAACAGTGTAGCACAAGCTTTGCCGATTTGAAATTGTGGAGTTTTGTATGGACGGTATTACCTTGGCCGCGGTGGCGGCAGAATTGCGGCGCGATTGGATCGGCGCGCGCGTCGAAAAAGTCTACCAGCCGGAACGCGACGAGCTGAACCTGCTTTTTCGCGGTCATAAGGAAAGGCTCATCGCGAACGCGAACCCGGGGCATGCGCGGGTGCAGATCAGCGCCTTGGCGCGCGAGAATCCCGCCGAGCCGCCGATGTTTTGCATGCTGCTCCGCAAGCTCTTGACGGGGAGCCGCTTGGTCGGCGTCGAGCAACCGGGCTTCGATCGCGTGTTGTCGTTGGTGTTTGAAGGGCAGGACGAGCTCGCGAACGAGTGCCGTTATGAGTTGATCGCGGAGATCATGGGGAAGCACTCCAACGTGATTTTGGTGCGCGAGGATGGCAGGATCGCCGATGCGATCAAGCACGTCACGCCTGCCATTTCGTCGGTGCGCGTCGTGATGCCGGGGCAGGCCTATCTGCCTGCGCCCAGCCAGGGAAAACGAAACCCGATCGAGGCAGGGCGGGAGGATGTGGCGGCCGAGATGGCCCGCGCGAGTGGACGTTTGGACCGCTGGATCGGATCGACCTGGTCGGGCATTTCACCGGACATGGCGCGGGAGATTGCGTTGCGGGCTGCGCAGGAAGGCGCGGTCTGGGAGGCACTCGACGAAGCGCACCGCGCGCACGCGATCGAGTCGATAGCGGCTTTTTTTGGCGCCTTGCGGGATGAAAGTTTCAAGCCAACCGTCGTGAAAAACGAGTTCGGCGAGGTGATCGCTGCGTATCCGATCGAGCCTATGCAATACGGCGCGGCGCAATGGGAATCCTACAACAGCATGAGCCGCGCGCTCGACGTGTTTTACGAGCAACGGGATCTCGCCGCGAGGATGAAGCAAAAGAGCGCTTCGATCACGCGGCTTTTGCAGCAAAACCTCGAGCGCTGCCAGAAAAAACTGGGGATCCAGACGGACATCCTGGCACAGGGCAGCAAGCGGGAGGAATACCGGCTTTTCGGGGAATTGCTGACGGCCAACCTCTACCGCTTGTCACGGGGGCAGCGGACGGTTGTGGTGGAAAACTACTACGATCCGACCGGCGGAAGCGTCGAGATCCCGCTGGACGAGCGCTTGGGGCCGGGCGACAATGCCCAGCGATATTTCAAAAAATACAACAAATTGAAAGTGGCGAGCGATCTGGCGGGCGCGCAGATCGAGGCGCTGCGGACGGAGATCGACTACCTTGAGGGTCTTCAGGAAAGCGTGCAGCTCTGCACGACAAGCGCTGAATTGGCCGAGATCCGGCAGGAATTGGTCGATCAGGGGTATGCGCGTGTCGAGCGCGGCGCAAAAAAACGCGCCAAAGCGCCCAAAAACGCGCCGAGCCAAGCGCTGCATTTTGTTTCGAGCGATGGGGCGGACATTTTTGTCGGGAAAAACAACGCGCAAAACGATCGGCTGACTTTGCGCTTTGCGCAGGGGGACGACGTCTGGCTGCACGCCAAGGGGTTGCCGGGTTCGCACGTGATCGTCAGGGCGATCGATGGGGCGGTGAGCGACGTCAGCTTGCAGGAAGCGGCAGAGCTGGCGGCCTACTTTTCCAAGGCGCGGCATTCGTCGCAAGTCGCGATCGACTACACGCCGCGAAAGTTTCTCAAAAAACCGCCGGGCAGCCCGCCGGGATTCGTCACGTTTTCGACGAACAAGACGGCGTATGTCACGCCGGATTTGGGCAAACTTCGACAGATGGTCTGCAAGACGCCCGGAGCGCTTCATTGGCAATAGCAGCGCTTTCGTGGGGCAACAGGCAGTTTGCACGTTATGATTGTAATATCGCCATATGTGGTTTACAATATAAATGGTTTCACTGTTTCATCGATTGTTGCGGACATTGAAGTGAGGAGGTTTCTCAATGAAACTGGACTTTCGGACCCACAAGTGGCTTTACGTGGCCGCTGCCGCGTTGATGGTTCTGTTCGGCCTGATTTTCCTTTTCTTGCCTGGGAAGAACATTGGTGCCTTTACCGCGATGATGTGCATCCTTCTGCTCATCGTAGGCGCGGCCAAAATCGTCTTTCACTTCTGGATGCAGGGTTCCCTCGACCGCTTCGGTTGGAGGCTGCTCGACGGCGTGTTCGAAGTCATCATCGCGCTGCTTTTGATGTTCTCGCCGGCGGCCAGCCTGCTCGTTGCGGGAACGCTCGTCGGCGTCTGGGCGCTCTTTAACAGCGTGAACATCATTTTCGCTTCGCTGACACTGCGCGGGCAAGGCGGCAAAAACTGGTGGATCTTCCTGATCGCCGGCGTGCTGACGGCCTTCTTCGCGATGCTGATGCTCTTCTATCCGATTTCGACGGCCATGGTCGCGACGGCTGCGGCGGGGCTCTACCTGATCATCTACGGTGTGACGCTCTTCCTGCATACAGTCTTTGCGTAAGATAGCTGCCATTCATCGTCATCCAACCCGCTTTCGCTTGCACAGAAGGCGGGTTTTGCTTTTTGGGTGATTTACGTCAAAGGGAGGCAGGACGATTTCGAGGAAGATTGGCGGATTTGCAGGTCCATAGATGGCACAAGCAGCTACATGCGAGATTTGCGATATTTTTTGCGAAAAAACGCGAAAAGGTGTTGACACCGGTTCAGGCTTTGGGTATACTAATGAAGCTGCGACGGGGAAGCAAGTCCTCAACGCGAGGGAATGGCCCAACGGAGCGGCGCAAAGGACCTTGAGAACTGCATAAGGAAGAGACGAAAAAATAAGCCAGTCAATTCCGGTTTGCGAGTGTAGCAGCTCGCGGATCGAGGCCCGAAAGGGCAAGTGCTTTGGGAAGCGGCCGAGCCGAGAGGTTTGGTTGTGAAACGAAGTGCGAGAGTTTAAGAGCTAAGAGACGCCGGAGAGAAATCGAAGGTGTTGAGGATTTGAACATAAGAGTTTGATCCTGGCTCAGGACGAACGCTGGCGGCGTGCTTAACACATGCAAGTCGAACGGGCTTATATGGTGGAAGGGCTTCGGCCTGGAAACTGTATAAGCTAGTGGCGGACGGGTGAGTAACGCGTGAGGAACCTGCCCTAGAGTGGGGGATAACACTGGGAAACCAGTGCTAATACCGCATAAGACCACAGAGTCGCATGGCTCAGGGGTCAAAGATTTATCGCTTTAGGATGGACTCGCGTCCCATTAGCTAGTTGGTGAGGTAACGGCCCACCAAGGCGACGATGGGTAGCCGAGCTGAGAGGCTGATCGGCCACACTGGGACTGAGACACGGCCCAGACTCCTACGGGAGGCAGCAGTGGGGAATATTGGGCAATGGGCGAAAGCCTGACCCAGCAACGCCGCGTGAGAGAAGAAGGTTTTCGGATTGTAAATCTCTGTCGTGAGGGACGAAGGAAGTGACGGTACCTCACAAGAAAGCCCCGGCTAACTACGTGCCAGCAGCCGCGGTAATACGTAGGGGGCGAGCGTTGTCCGGAATTACTGGGCGTAAAGGGAGCGTAGGCGGCGAGGTAAGTTAGATGTGAAATACCCGGGCTTAACTTGGGGGGTGCATCTAAAACTGCTTGGCTTGAGTGCAGGAGAGGAAAGCGGAATTCCTAGTGTAGCGGTGAAATGCGTAGATATTAGGAGGAACACCAGTGGCGAAGGCGGCTTTCTGGACTGTAACTGACGCTGAGGCTCGAAAGCGTGGGGAGCAAACAGGATTAGATACCCTGGTAGTCCACG
>JAVBLF010000130.1:0-31215 GCA_031553675.1 Eubacteriales bacterium
GGGCGCGTCGGGCGTCAGAATGCGAATCGAGGCGCCGTCGCCGAAGAGGAGACGCGTGTCCCCGCATTCCAGTTCGACCCATCCGCCCTGGGCACGCGCGCCGCCGATCGCCTTGCCATTCAGCTTTTCGCCGTAGGCAGAGGGATCGCCCGCAAAAAACGCGAACTTGTGGGGCGACGCGCCCGCTTTCGCTGACGCGATCGTCCGGCCGCGCACACAGGCGAGTTGCCGCGCGACGGCATTCGCTTCGGGAATTTCGTACATGCTGCAAACCTCCTGCATTCGGTCAGTTCATCGACTGCGGGTTGATCTCCATGCTCGGCAGGATGTCGTTGTCGCGCCGCGAACGCAGGTAAGCCCCCAAAAAGCGCAGTATGGCTCTGCTGTGCTCGGTTCGGACGACTTTAAGCACGACCTGCTCGCGGTAGGCCCCACGAAGCAGGTGAAGCGGCGCTGCGTGGGCGGAGATGTAGAGCAGGGTTTCTTTTGGGATCGCCTCGCACTCGAAGAAAGCTTGCAGACGGCTTTCAAGATCGGCGCGAAAATCCTTGCAGACGTGGGCGAGAGCCGATTCATCTTCGCCGGTGAAGAGAAAGCGTACGAAATCGGCAAAGGGCGGAAATTCGTTTTGGCGGCGACAAGCGATCTCGTAGGTGTAGAAGGCCTCGTAGTCGTGCTTTTGGCTCAGTTGGATTGCGGGGTGCTGTGGCGAATAGGTCTGGATGACGACGCGCCCCGGATCGACGTCGCGCCCGGCGCGTCCGGCGACCTGGGTCAAGAGCTGGAAGCTGCGTTCTGCGTTGCGGAAGTCGGGCACATGCAACGACGCGTCCGCCGCAATGACGCCGACGAGCGTGACGCCGGGGAAGTCCAGCCCTTTCGCGATCATTTGCGTGCCGATCAAGACGTCGGCTTCTTTGTCGCCAAAAGCCTGCAAAAGCGAAGCGTGGGCGTCTTTGCTGCGCGTCGTGTCGTAGTCCATCCGGATGGTGCGGATGCCGGGAAAGAGTTTTGCGACCTGTTCTTCGACCTGCTGGGTACCGACGCCGAAATGCTTGATCGCGGCTTGTCCACAGGCGGGGCAGATGGGCGGAATCGTCTGCTGGGCGTCGCAGTAGTGGCAGCGGACGGTGTTGTCGGTCTTGTGATAGGTCATCGACACGTCGCAGGCGCCGCAGGTCAGAACCTGGCCGCACGCCCGGCAGGACACGAACGTCGAATAGCCGCGCCGGTTCAGGAAGAGTATCATCTGCTGTCCGGCGAAATAGCATTCTTTCATGCGCTGGTAGAGAGGCGAAGAAAACATGCTGCGATTGCCCTGGGCGAGTTCGGCGCGCATATCGACGATCTCGACCTCGGGCAGGGCACGCCCCTGGATGCGCTCGTTCAGCGTCAGGATGGCAGATTCGCCGCGCAAAGCGCCGTGCCATGTCTCGATCGCGGGCGTCGCGCTGCCGAGCAGGAGCGCCGCGCCGTGGGATCGACAGCGTTTTCGGGCGATGTCGCTAGCAGCGTAGCGGGGCGTTTTGTCGCTCTGGTAGCTCGTCTCGTGTTCTTCGTCGATCGCGATCAGGCCCAGCCGTTCGAAGGGCGCAAACACGGCGCTTCGTGCGCCGACGGCGACCTTGACGTGACCGTCGCGGATCCGCCGCCATTCGTCGTAGCGTTCTCCGGCGGAGAGGCGGCTGTGCAGCACCGCGACGTCGGCGCCAAAGCGGCTGCGAAAGCGATCGACGGTCTGTGGGGTCAGCGAAATTTCGGGGACGAGCATGATCGCCGTCTTGCCCCGATCGAGGCAGTGGCGGATGCAGCGCATGTAGACTTCGGTTTTGCCGCTCCCCGTCACGCCGCGCAGAACGAACGCGCCCTCCCCTGCGTCGATAGCGCTCGTGACGGCTTCGATCGCGCAAAGCTGTTCGTCTGTCGCCTCGTGATCCGTGTCGTCGTGTTGGCGCATGGAAGCGTAGGGCTTGCGGTAAACGCCGCGCTCCGAAATGGCAACCCAGCCTTTTTTGGCGAGGGCGGCCAAGGCGTTTGACGCGCCGGGGATCAGCGGCTCGAGCGCTGCGACGTCGGTTTCCCCCGCTTGGAGGGCTTCGAGCAAGGCGCGTTGCGTCGGCGCTTTCACGCGTCCGTTGCGGCCCGTCAAGCTGGCCAGCGCCGCGTTCCATTCGTCCCCTTCGATCGCAAGCCGCGCCGTTCGAACGGTCTTTTCGCGCACGCGATCGCCTCGCAACTGCGCGGGGATCATGAGGCGGAGCGCGTCGATCAAGAGGCAGTTGTATTCGTCGGCCATCCAGCGAGCGAGTTCGATCTGTTCGTCGCGCAACACGGGCGCGATCTCGGCGATTTTCTGAATGGCTTTGAGCTTGCTCGGGTCAAACGTAGGCTGCACGCCGAGGCCGAGCACAAAGGCTTCGGTCTTTTTGTTGCCCATGCCAAAGGGCACGACGACGCGCTGTCCGACCGCGATTTGGCTTTCGAGGGCAGCGGGGACGAGGTATTCGAAGACGCGGTCGAGCTTCGTGTGCCCGACGTCGATGATCACGTTCGCGACCATTGCCCCACCCCGCTTTCGATCTGGTACCCGAAAACGCACTTTGCTACCTCATCGAACGACGAGGTAGCAAAAGCGGCAACTGCGGTCATTTGATCGTCGATTCGTCCTTGCGGTGGAATTCGAGTCGATCGGTCATCAGGTCATCGACGGCATAGCTGACGGCCTTTTCCTGAAGGCCCTCGTCGCTGGTGGAGCTCTGTTCGACGATTTGGCGGGCGCGTTTGCTGATGACCGACACGAGCGTATAGCGGCAATCGACTTTTTCGCAGAGTTCATTGAGGGGGGGATCGATCATGAGGGTACCCTTTCTATGCGTTCATGGATGCGGTTCGCAGCGCGCGCGTCAGCGTCCGAGCTGCTGTTCCTGCATGTACTTGAGGCGGGCATTGTTGCGGACGACGCGGCACTTCTCCGCTTCGACAACGCACTCGATCTGGTTGACGGCGCGTTCGAGGATGTCGTTGACGACGACGTAATCGTAGTAGTGGGCGGCGTCGATCTCTTCGAGCACGACCTCCATGCGGCGATCGAGCGAATCGATCGCTTCGGCGTCGTGGTGGATGAGGCGGGACTGTAGCTCAGAAATGCTGGGCGGCAGGATGAAGACCAAAACGGCGCTGGGGTAGGTATCCTTGACGCGGCGGGCGCCGTGGTAGTCGATTTCGAGTATGATGTCGTTTCCGGCGGCGAGTTCTTCTTCGATGTAAGCGCGCGGTGTGCCGTAATAATTCGTGTTGAAGAGCAGCATGTACTCCAAAAACGCGTTCTGCTCGATCATGTCCTCGAATTCTTTGCGCGTTTTAAAGAAGTAGCTGATCCCCTCGATCTCATCGCTACGCGGGGCGCGCGTCGTCGCCGATACCGAAAAATGCATCTTGGGGTTGCGTTTGATCAGGGCTTTGCAGATCGTTCCTTTTCCGACGCCGCTCGGGCCGGAGATGACCAGTAGCAAACCTTTTCCATTCGCCATCGCAAATCGCTCCTCACTTTGTTAAAAACTATTCGCTGTCGGACGCATCGGCGGCCGCCTCTTTGGTATCGAGACGGTGCGCGACGGTTTCCGGCTGGACGGCGGAGAGTATGATGTGTTCGCTGTCCGTGATGATCACGGCGCGCGTGCGCCTGCCGTACGTCGCGTCGATCAGTTTGCCCTTTTCGCGGGCTTCCTGAACGATGCGCTTGATCGGCGCGGATTCGGGGCTGACGATGGCGATCAATCGGTTGGAGGAAACGATGTTGCCAAAGCCTATGTTGACGAGTTTCACTGCCATGTGTCCTCCCGGGCACGAGATTGCGAAAGAGTAGCCGCGATGGCCCTGTTTCGCATCTGTATTCGAGTGCCGGTTGCCCGGCCTGGTTTATTCGATGTTTTGTACTTGTTCGCGTATCTTTTCGATCTCGGCCTTGCATTCGATCACGATGCGGGTGATGTCGGCGTCGGCCGACTTCGAGCCGATCGTGTTGGCCTCTCGGTTGAGTTCCTGAACGAGAAAGTCAAAGCGGCGGCCGGCTGGTTCCGTGCTGTCGAAGAGTGCCAAAAGTTGGTCGAGGTGGCTCCGAAAGCGGACGATCTCTTCGTCGACGTTGATGCGGTCGGCGAAAAAGGCGACTTCGGATTCCAAACGCCCTTCGTCGACTTTCATGTCGGTGCCGAGCAGCTCATCGATGCGGGCGCGCAGTTTGTCGCGGTAGGCGGCGGGCCCTCCGGCGCTCTTTTCGTCGATGCTGGCGATGAGCGCGCGCAGGGTGTCGGTTTTCGCGCGGAGATCCTCGGCCAAAATGGTCCCTTCCGCCTCGCGCATGACGATCATCTCGCGGGCGGCTAGCCTTGTCGCTTCGGCAGCGAGTGCCGTGACGGCTTCGCGATCGTCGTCGGCTTCGACGACGTTCATGATGTCGGGGATGCGCGCGTAGTCGGGCAAGGATGCGTCGTTGGGGATACCCAAATTCTGGGCCACCAGCGCAAACGCCTCGCGGTAGGCCGTCAGAAGCGGCAAGTCCACCTCGACCTGGCGGGCATCGGTTCGATCGTTGCGGTAGTTGAGATAGACGTCGACGTGGCCGCGGTCGAGTTCTTGGGAAAGCACGGCGCGGATCTCGGTTTCGAGAAACGCCAAATAGCGCGGCAAGCGCATGGCGATGTCCAGGTAACGGTGGTTGACGCTCTTGAGCTCGACGACGATCGTTCGTCCGTCGGCTTCTGTCGAGGCGCGTCCAAATCCGGTCATGCTTCGGAGCATATCGGCCTCCTGCGGCAAGTATGACTTGCCTCTCATGCGTAAAACGACGGTATCATTATATCACAATGCCGTTTGAAAGGAAGGAAAAATGCAATACCGGTCTTTTGCGCCGAAATGACAGCGCCTAATTTCCGCCATTTTCCCTTTCGAAGAGCCGCCACAATTCGTCCGACGCAGGCGGCGGGATCAGCCTTCCATCGACCGTCACGCCCTGTTCGAGCGGTACCGCCCTGCCGATTGCGCGCGCGGGGATGCCGGCCTCTTCCAATGCCTGCACCATGCCGTCCCCGTCTGCACAGCCGATCAAAAGCGATCCGCTCGCGATCAGCCGGTGGGGGTCGAGCGACAGCGCGGCGCAGATCGCGTCGGTTTCCGGTTTGCGGGCGATCTGCGATTCGACGAGCGCCAAACCCAGGCCCGACGCCGCCGCCATCTCCCACGCCGCGCCGTAGATGCCGCCCTCGGTGGCGTCGTGCAGCGCGTGCGCGCCGCGTTTGGCGGCGATCCGCCCTTCCGGCACGACGCTCAATTGCGCGTCCCACGATGCGACATCGCGCAACTGTGTTTCGGTCAGCGCTCCGCCGAGCCGTTCCGTAAAGTCGGTCACGGCGATCACGGAACCTTCGATCGCCTCCCACTTGCTCATCACGATGTCGTCGCCGACCCGCAGACCACCCGCGTGGATCAAACCTTTACCGCGCGGCAATTTCGCGAGCACCGTCGCCGACAAAATGGGCCGCGTCACGGCGTCGGTCACTTCGGTGTGCCCGCCCAGCACATCGACGCCCGCCTCTGAGGCGGCGCGCGCGACGTCGGCGGCGATCCGGTCGATGTCGGCCTCCGTCACATGCGGCGGCAAGAGCAGCGTCGTCATGATCCCGACGGGATCTGCCCCCGCGGCGGCGGCGTCGTTGCAGCAGACATGGACGGCGATCGCGCCCAGCTTGTCGGCGCTTCCGGTGATCGGGTCGCTCGACAGCACAGCAAGCGAATCGCCGATGTCGACGACGCTGCAATCGAGGCCGATGCCCGGCGGCAGCAGCACTTCAGGGCGTTTGCTTTTGAAATGGCCGAGCACCAGCCTTTCGAGATCTTCGTTCGACAGTTTTCCCAGCCTCATGCACGCACCCCGATCATCGTTTCGAATTCATCCTCGCTCACGACGGTCACGCCGAGCGATCGCGCCTTTTCGAGCTTGGAACCCGCCTCATCTCCCGCCAAGACAAAGTCAGTCTTCTTGCTGACACTGCCCGAAACGCTGCCGCCTGCCGCCTCGATCAAAGCCGTGGCTTCTTTTCGGCCATAGCGGGAGAGCGTGCCGGTCAAGACGACCGTCTTCCCCGCCAAGAGCCCGCCGCTGGCCGCAACTTCGTCGGCCACAGGCGACACGCCCAACGCGAACAGTTCGTCCAACTGGGCGGCGATGCGTTCGTCGGCGAAGAAGGCGCGAATCCCCTCCGCCATGACGGTACCGATTTCGTCGATCGCCGTCAGCTCGTCTTGCGACGCCCCCTTAAGCGCGTCGAGCGACCCAAAGCGACGCGCCAGATCCCGCGCCGTCTTGACACCGATGTTCGGGATGCCGATCGCGTAGAGAAATGCGCTGAGGGGCCTGGTCTTGGAGCGTTCGATCTCCTCCAAGAGCTTCGCCTCTTTCTTGGCCCCAAAGCCCGGCAAGCCCTTGAGTTCCCCCGGCTGCAAGCGGTAGAGCGCCGCAATTCCGTCCAAGTGGATGTGCTCCAAGAGGGTCTCGGCTGTCTTTTTAGCAAAGGTCTCGATGTCCATGCCGTCGCGCGAGGCGAAGTGCGCCAGGCTGTGGACGATCTGTGGCCCGCAGGACAGCGAGTTGGGGCAAAAGCTATCGACGCTGCGCTTGACTTTGTCGTCCACGCGCTTCATCTTGACGACGCTGACCCGCTGTTCGACGCGTGCGCCGCATGCCGGACACGATGTCGGGACGTCGATCGCTTCGCCTGCTTCGTCGGGATCGCAGACACCCAAAATTTCCGGAATGACGTCGTTGCTGCGCCGCAGGAAGACGCGCACTCCTTTTTGCAGGCACTTGCGCCGAATGTCTTCGATGTTGTTGAGCGTCGCGCGCTGGACGGTGACACCCGCCACATCGACCGGTGTCAGCATGGCGAGCGGCGTCAGTTTGCCGGTGCGCCCGACCTGCCAAACGACGTCTTCGATGCGCGTCGTGACCTCTTCGGCTTCAAACTTGTAAGCGAGCGCCCAGCGCGGAAACTTGTCCGTGTAGCCCAAGATCGTCCGCGTATGCAAATCCCATACCTTGATCACGAGGCCGTCGATCAAAAAGTCGAGATCGCTGCGGGTCGCTTCGAAGTCGTCGAGGGCTGCGATCGCACTTTCGATGCCGTCGTAAACGCCGAGCAGTTCCATGTGCGGCAGCCCGTTCGTCTGGAGGAAGTCCATCAACGCGCCTTCGTCGGCAAGTTCTTCACCGTCGTAGTGTCCGATCCCATACAGGTAGGCGTCGAGCTCGCGCCGCCGCGTCACTTCCGGATCGAGATTCCGAAGCGCCCCAGCCGCGGCGTTGCGGGCATTTTTGAGCGGCTCGTCGGCCGTTTTGTTGTACGCCTCCAAAACGGACAGGCGCATGATGCACTCGCCGTGTACGTCCACTTCGCCAAAAAAGGGAATGCGCTTGGGCACGTTTCGGATGGTCTTGACCTGTTCGGTGACGTTTTCGCCCTTGACGCCGTTGCCGCGCGTCGCCGCCTGCACGAGTTCGCCGTTTCGGTAGCTCAGGTTGATCGTCAGCCCGTCGAACTTGTACTCGATCGAGTATCGGAGGGGCGGCAGTTTCTCGCCCGTATCGGCCTCGTAAGCGCGGCAGAGCTTTTCAATACGCGCCGCCCATTCGCGGACACCGGCGGCGCTCTTGGCCTTGTCGAGGCTCCAGAGTTTTTCGCGGTGGACGACGCTCGAAAATCCGCCCAGAGGCGCTCCGCCCACTTGTCGCGTGGGGGAGTCCGCCGCCTGATATCCGCTTTCCTCTTCGAGGCGGCGCAGCTCGTCGTAGAGCGCGTCGTATGCGGCGTCGCTGATCGTCGGCGCGTCGAGCGTGTAGTAGCGCTCGTTGTGCGCCCGGATCTCCGCAGTCAATTCCTCGATCCGCCTGATCGCGTCTTCGTTCATCGAAACGTCTCCCATCCGCAGCATACTCCCCACCGATGGTAGGGAGTATTGCCAAAATGAACCATATGCAAAAGTGCGTTCTCCCAGTCCCGGTCGATGCCGAAAAAGGGCAATACCCGGCGGACCCCTTACTCTACGGGCTTAAGCGGCGCAAAGGTCGCGGCGATCTTCTTGACGCCGGCCTCGGCAAAGTCGATCGTGAGGACGCCCGACTCGATCGCGGTGATCTGGCCGCGGCCGAACTTGGCGTGTTCGACGGTCTGGTAGAGCGCAAACGCGAATGCGTTCTGCTCCTTGGGCGTGCGCGGCGAGAAGTTCGAACCGCCGAGCGAGGTCTTTTCCTTCGAAACCGTCGTCGTGCTGCGGCCGAAGCGGGGGGCCATGCCGGGGGTGCCGACGAGGGCTTCGCGCGGGACGGAGGCGCCGCTGCTCAGGCGCTGGACGCTGCCTCCGTCTTGGGTGTTGTCATGTGTTTCCATCAGTTCCTCCGGTATCTCCTTTAAAAAGCGCGAGGGGTTGTTACGCATCACGTTGTTATATTGCATGCGCGAGCGCGCATGGCTGAGAAGCAGCTTTTCCTTGGCGCGGGTGATGCCGACATAGCAGAGGCGCCGTTCTTCCTCCATGCCGTCCTCGCTCATGATGGCGCGAAGGCCGGGAAAGAGACCGTCCTCGAGGCCGGCGATAAAGACGACGGGGAATTCCAAGCCCTTTGCGCTGTGCAGTGTCATGAGCGTGACCGATGCGTTTCCCGTCTCCTCGTTGACGTTGGCGACGAGCGCCACGTTTTCGAGGTAATCGCGCAAGGTAAGGTCGGGATTTTCGAGCGCAAAAGCCTTGATCGCCGCGAGAAATTCCTGGACGTTTTCCTTGCGTTCCTCTTCTTTTCCTTCGGCGCGCTTCTCCTCTTCGAGGTAAGCGTAATACCCGATCAGGTCGAGCAGGGCTGGCACGAAGTCCTGGAGCGGCATGAGTTCGCTCATCGCGCGAAGCTGGGCGAGAAGCTCGCCGAACTTACGCACTTTGCCCTTGACGCGTGGCGTCAGCGCGAGGGTCTCGGCTTGCAGGCAGGCGTCAAAGGTGCTGATCCCCGCCTCAGACGCCATGCGTTCAAGTTCGGCGATCGAGGCGTCGCCGATGCCCCGCCTCGGCGTGTTGATCGCGCGGCGCAAGCTCAGTTCGTCGTGGGGGTTGACCATCAGGCGCAGGTAAGCCAACACGTCCTTGATCTCTTTGCGGTCGTAGAAGCGGGTCGCCCCATAGACCGTATATGGTATACCGTATGCGACAAAGGTGTCTTCTAAAACGCGCGCCTGGGCGTTTGTTCGGTAGAGTACGGCAAAATCGCCATACGACCGATCGTCCGACATGCGGTTGATGCGACGGCAAATGGCATCTGCCTCGTCGCGCTCCGACCAGGCGTCGTAAAGCTCGATCTTGTCGCCCGTGCCGAGTTCCGTCCAGAGTTTTTTGGATTTTCGCCCGACATTGCGCGCGATCACGGCGTTGGCGGCGTCGAGAATGGTCTTGGTCGAGCGGTAATTCTGCTCGAGCCGTATGACAGACGCATCGGGATAATCCTGCTCGAAGCCGAGAATGTTGCGGATGTCGGCGCCGCGCCAACCGTAGATGCTCTGGTCGTCGTCGCCGACGACGCAGAGGTTGCGGTGCAGGCGGCTGAGCTGTTGCACGATGCGGTATTGCGGCTGGTTGGTGTCCTGGTATTCGTCGACGTGGATGTAGCGGAAACGGCTCTGGTATTTCTCCAGCACGTCGGGCGCCTTCTCAAAGAGCTCCAGGGTCCGGATGAGCAGATCGTCGAAGTCGAGGGCGTTGTTGCGCCGGAGAGCGGCATCGTAGCGCCGAAAGGCTTCCATTTCGAGTTCGGCCCGAACGTTCCCCGTCTGCGCGATGTAGCGGAGTGGGTCGGGATCTCGGTTTTTGGCGTCGCTGAAGAGCGATCGCAACACGCGCCGCGGCATGGTTTCATCGCTGACCTTGAGTTCTTTTTGCACGTCGGAAATGATGCCGAGTTGGTCGTCGCTGTCGTAGATGACAAAATCGCGCGTAAAGCCGTTCAATTTCTCAATGTCGATGCGGAGCATCTTGGCGCAGGCGGCATGGAAGGTGCTGATCCACACCTTATCGCCGCCCGGCCCCGCGAGGTCCAAGACACGCTCTTTCATCTCGCGGGCAGCCTTGTTCGTAAAGGTCAGCGCCATGATCTCATAGGGGGACACCAGTTTTTCCTCCATGAGGTAGGCGACGCGGTGGGTCAAGGCGCGTGTCTTCCCGCTGCCGGCGCCAGCCAGGATCAACACAGGGCCTTCTGTCGTCTCGACGGCGCGCCGCTGCTCGGCATTGAGCGAATTCAAATCCATCGCGTTTCTCCTTTGGCCAGACAAATTGACACAAAACGGCGCAAAAACAAGCGTCCGAACGCGTCCGACGAAATCGTCGCAAAACAAGTTTTCCGGATAGCGGTTGCAAAGGCGGGCCCACGCCTCGGCGTTTTCGATGTGGAAGGGGTCCCGATCGTTCGCGCTGTCTGCGCGGTCTTGTCGTGAGGGCGATTAGCTCCCCTTGGGCATGCGGCCCAACGCGAGCGCGTAGCCGCCCGCGCCGTAGTTCAGGCAACGGTTCACGCGGCTGATCGTCGCGGTGCTGGCGCCTGTCTTTTCGGAGATCTCGTGATAGGTCACGCTTTGGCTGAGGAGCTTGGCGACCTCCATGCGTTGCGCCAGTGCTTTGATTTCGCTGATCGTGCAGAGATCCTCGAAGAATCGAAAGCATTCCTCTCGGTTTTTCAGCGAGAGGATGGCGTCAAACAGCTCGTCCACGCCCAGACTTTCCAGTGTTGACGGGTGATCCATGGCTCATCCCTTCTCAGGGTTCCGACCAAAGCGCAAACCGCGAAACTTCGCCGCGCTGCATGTCCTCGAATCGCCCACGGGATTCCGAACGCAGCGCAAGGAGTTTGGTAGGAAGCCCTTCATAGCGGTTGCCGTGCTTTCCACGAAAAAAACAACGCAGCCAGCATAGCGAGTCGTTGTCTTATTCTATCACATCCGGCGGCAAATGTGCAGCTTTTCTATGCGTCAAACGCAAAGAGCGATGAGACGGATACTTCGAAAGCCGTTCGACTGATCGTCATGCCGTTGTCGAGCGTTTTTTGGTATTCGCGGCTCTGGACGCGTCCGACAGCCTCGACGCGCGCGCCGACCGCAAGCCCCTGCACGTAGCGGGCACTGCGGCCCCAGGTGATGCAGGGGATGTAATCGGATTTGTTGTAAGCGCGGTTGACGGCGAGAAGCAAGTCGGCGATCTCGCGGTGGAAGGGCGTCGTGCGGTAGACGGGTGCCTTGCAGATGTAGCCTTCGAGCACGATCTCGTTTTGCGCCTCGGCCTCCGAAGGCTCGAACGCGTGCGCAAACACAGTGAGAATCAGGCGGTTACAGCCATCAACGCACTTGTTGTAGGAGCGAAGCTGTCCCTTCACCGCGACGTTCGCACCGCACACCGGCGCACCCGAAGGCAGCAAGCGCTCCGACGCGGTGATCGGCAGCAAATCGACTGTGCCACTCAGACGCGGCACCGCGATCGTACCGGTGTAAAACGCTTCCCCAAACAAAGTGTGGCTGAAGGTCAGCTCGGAAGCGAGCTGACCGACCAACGCCACGCGGTTATTGCCGCTTTCGACCATATCCAACCCTCCGCGGCGCGACAAGTGCGGCGCGCCTATGCCCATTTTATGCGGGAGTACGGTTTGAATATGACGATATTTATATGCGCGTCACTGCGGAGAAGCTGCGTTCTTTTAGGGACTCTGTCCCTAAAACCCTGCTAAAGGGTCGAGGACCCTTTAGAATCCCTTTCTGCAAGACTTCATTGCGACAATCTGAAAGGCTTCGAAGTGCATGGAATGCACACGCGTTTGAAATCCCGCAAAGAAATTTCCAGATTGGGATTCCAAAGGGGCTGGCCCCTTTGGCCGGGTCCAGGGGTGGAACCCCTGGCCGTCCTATGCGAGGAAAGTTTCCGTCACGATGTCGTCGATCAGCGCCATGACGATCGCGCGGCCCTTGGAGAAGCGGCCTTCGATCGGCACTTCCTCACTGTCGATGGCGGTCTTTTGGCCTTGGGCTTGGACAATGGTGAGGCGTATCGGCTCTTTGACGTGGTAGGCCGCTACGATGGCGCTGCCGTTTGCGCCGTTTTTCTTGAAGTCGAAGGTCTTGAGTCCCTTCCCGTTGCGGCTTTGGCTCTCGTAATCGACGAGGAGAGAACGCTTGGCATAGCCGCGGTCGCTGATCAGCAGCAGTTCCCCCTCCTCCTCGAGCTGGGCTGCGAAAATCACGGTGTCGGTCCGGTCGAGCTGCATGCCCTTGACCCCCGCCGCGACGCGGCCGTTTTCGGGCACCGTGTCGGCGGGAAAGCGGATCGACATGCCTTTTTTGCTGATGAGCAAGACCGACGGCAGACCGTTGTCGAGGGTGATCGCGATCAGTTCGTCCCCGTCTTTGACTTTGGCGGCGGCGATGCGGCGGTTCCTCGTTTCGTACTGCGAAAGCGGCGTGCGCTTGACGAGGCCGGAACGCGTGAAGAAGAACAGCGAGGGATCGGCGTCGCGTGCGCCGGCCTTCACGGCGTCGAAGCAGAACACCGACAGAATGCGTTCGCCGTCCTGCCAACCCGCAAAGAGCCCCGAGGGGATGATGCCACGCTCCTTGCCCTTGGGTTCGGGAATTTCGCTGGCGTCGATCGCGAACATGTTGCCGAGGTTCGTAAAGAATTGGAGGCGCTGGTTGCTTTTGCAGGCGATCGCAAAGTGCGTCCTCCCCTCTTCCTGGCTTCCCTTGGCGGCGTATACCTTGTCGGACAGGCGCTTGACGCCGCTGTCGGTCAAAAAGACGACGACGTCTTCCGGCGCGACGAGTTCGCTCTCGTCGATCGCGATCTCGGGGGCCTCGTCGAGAAGCTGGGTGCGGCGGGGCTGCTTGTACTTTTTCCTGATCTCGAGCAGCTCTTCCTTGATTACCGCTATTAGCTTCGTTTCGTCGGCGAGAATGGCGCGGTATGTCTCGATCCGCGCGAGAAGTTCGGCGTATTCCCGCTTTAGCTCGATGATTTGGAGGCCGACAAGGCGTTGCAGACGCATGTCGAGTATGGCTTGGGACTGCACTTCGTCGAGCTTGAAGGCGTCCATCAGTTTTTGTTTGGCTTCCGACGTGCTCTTGGATCCGCGGATCAGCTTGATTACCTTGTCGATCGCGTCGATCGCGATGATCAGCCCTTCGAGGATGTGGGCGCGGCGTTCGGCAGCCGCGAGGTCGAAGCGTGTGCGCCGCGTGACGACTTCTTTCTGGTGGCGGATGTAATGGCGCAAGACGTCGATCAGGCCGAGCTGTTGGGGCTTGCCCTCGGCGATGGCGACCATGTTGATGCCGAAGTTGAGCTGGAGGTCGGAATACTTGAAAAGGTATTGGAGCACCTTGTCGGCATCGACGCCCTTTTTCAGCTCGACGACGGCGCGCGTGCCGTTGCGGTCGGACTCGTCGCGGATGTCGGAAATGCCGGAGAAAAGTGCCTTTTTTTCTTCGGAGAGCTTGAGTATCTTTTCGAGCGCATGCGCTTTGTTGACCTGGTAAGGCAACTCGTCGATCACGATCAGCGTCTTGCCGTTTTTCAGCGGCTCGAAGTGGGTCTTGGCGCGCATGGTGACGCGTCCGCGCCCCGTCGTATAGGCTTGCTCCAAGCCCTGGCTTTCGAGAAGGTAGCCGCCGGTCGGGAAGTCCGGCCCCTTGATATGCTTGAGGATGCGCTTGAGCGGCGCATCTGGGTTATCCAATAGCGTAACGGTCGCATCGATCGTCTCTGCGAGGTTGTGAGGCGGGATGTTGGTCGCAAGGCCGACGGCGATGCCGGTCGCACCGTTGACGAGAAGGTTCGGAAAGCGCCCCGGCAGGACGTCGGGTTCCTTCATCGTGTCGTCGAAGTTGAGTGAGAAGTTGACGGTGTCCTTGTCGATGTCGCGAAGCAGTTCGAGCGCGAGCGAGGTCATGCGCGCCTCGGTGTAGCGCATGGCTGCGGCGGGGTCGCCGTCGACCGAACCGAAGTTGCCGTGGCCGTCGACGAGGGGTGCCATCATGTTGAAGTCCTGCGCCATACGGACCATGGCGTCGTAGACTGAGCTGTCTCCGTGGGGGTGGTATTTGCCCAGGCAGTCGCCGACGATGCGGGCGGATTTGCGGTGGGGCTTGTCGGGCGAAAGTCCCAGCTCCATCATCGTGTAGAGGATGCGTCGTTGCACGGGTTTGAGGCCGTCTTCGACGCGTGGGATGGCGCGGTCGAGGATGACGTATTCCGCGTAGGGGATCATGGAGTCGTGCATGACCTCTTCCATGCTGCGGACGATGAGGCTTTGCGCGGCCGATCCGCCGCTTGATTCGTTCGACTTCGGCATTTACTGCGCCACCTCCTCGGCCGTTTGGGGATCAAAGTCGTCTGTTTTATTGAAGTTGGCAAAGGCGCTGATGTACTGCTTGCGCGGCTCAGTCTTGTCGCCCATCAGGATGGTGACGATGCGATCGGCTTCGGCGGCGTCTTCGATGTCGACGCGGATCATGGAGCGCGTCGCGGGGTTCATGGTCGTCTCCCAGAGCTGGGAGGGGTTCATCTCGCCGAGGCCCTTGTAGCGCTGGACGGCATAGCCCTTTCCCATCGCCTTGCTGGCCTTGGCGAGCTCGTCGTCGTCGTAGCAGTAGGCGAGCTTGTTGCCGCGGCTCACCTTGTAGAGCGGCGGCATCCCGATATATACGTGCCCTTCCGTGATCAGCTCTTTCATGTAGCGGAAGAAGAAGGTCAGCAAAATGGCGCGGATGTGGGCACCGTCCTGGTCGGCGTCGGAGAGTATGATCACCTTGTCGTAGCGCAAGCTGTCGATGGTGAAATCCTCGTCGATGCCCGTGCCGAGGGCCGTGATGATCGAGCGAAATTCTTCGTTGCCCAGCACTTGGTCGAGGCGCTTTTTCTCGGCGTTGAGCGGCTTGCCCCGCAGCGGTAGAATGGCTTGAAAGTGCCGATCCCTCCCCTGCTTGGCGCTGCCCCCCGCGCTGTCGCCCTCGACGAGGAAGAGCTCGTTTCGGGACGGATCGCGACCCGTGCAGCTGGCCAATTTGCCGACGAGGGGGGCGCCTTCGAGCTTGTTGCGCTCGCGGGCCATGCTTTTGGCTTTGCGGGCGGCTTCGCGCACCTTGGCGGCTTTCACGGCCTTTTCGACGATCATATTGGCCGTCGTGGCGTTGCGCAGGTCTTGGAGGTAAAGCGCCAGTTGCTCGCCGACGACGTTTTCGACGGCAAAGCGCGCCTCGGTATTGCCGAGTTTGGTCTTGGTCTGCCCTTCGAACTGGATGTTTTTCATCTGGAGGGACAGGATGGCCGTCAAGCCCTCGCGAAAATCCGCGCCTTCGAGGTTGGCGTCCTTGTCTTTCAGCACGCCCGTTTTGCGGCAGTAGTCGTTCAGCGTTTTCATGAGCGCTGTCTTAAAGCCCGTCTCGTGCGTGCCGCCTTCGGCCGTCGGAATGTTGTTGACGTAGCTGACCAGGGTCTCGGTGTAGGCGTCGTTGTACTGCATCGCCAGCCGCACGCGCACGCCTTCGCGTTCGCCCTCGATGACGATGGGCGTGTCGTGCATGCTGCTCTTGTCGTGGTTGAGGTAACGCGCGAAATCGGCCAAACCGCCCTCGGCGTAAAAGATTTCGGGCTCCTGCTCCGAGAGGCGCTTGTCCAACAGGGTGAACGTAACGCCCGGATTCAAAAACGCCAGCTCGCGCAGACGTTTTGCGATCGAGTCGCGGTTCCAGTGCAGCGTTTCGAAGACGCGGTCGTCGGCGAGAAAGGTGACGCGCGTGCCCTGCTTCTGGGTGCGCCCCACGCATGCGAGCGGCACCTTGGGCGCACCGGACACGATCGCGCCGGTCGCGGGATCGAGCTCGCTAGCGAACTCCATTTTGTAGGCTTTGCCAGCCAAAAAGACTTCCGCGACCAAATAGCGGCTCAACGCGTTGACGACGGACGACCCGACGCCGTGCAGACCGCCGGAATAGCCGTAGTTGTCATCGCCGAACTTGCCACCCGCGTGCAGCTTGGTAAAGACCAGCTCGACGCCGCTCAAACCCGTCTTCTCGTGGATGCCTACCGGTATGCCGCGGCCGTTGTCGGTGACCGTGACGGCGCCGTCCCGCGCGATCTCGATGTCGATGCGATCGGCGTAGCCGTTGGCCGCCTCGTCGACCGCGTTGTCGACGATTTCCCATAGCATATGGTGAAGACCCCTCGGTCCCGTACTGCCGATGTACATGCCCGGCCGCATTCGCACCGCGTCGAGTCCTTCGAGTACCTTGATATCGCTTGCCGTATATTGGCTCATGTAGCGTTTCTCCTTTACCGGGGGAAAACGTTAGGGGCTTTGCCCCTAAGACCCCACCAAAGGGTTAAGAACCCTTTGGAATCCCTGTTTTCGAATGATTTTTCCGATGGCTCGTTAGGTATACCCCGAGCTGCTGAGATCCATTCGCATTGTTCTCGCGCATTATATCACAAACAAACGTTCCTGTCGAGGCGATAAAATTGAAAAATGCGAAAAAAGAACGGCAAACCTTCGTCCGCCGTTCGTAACTTCCCAAAATGGGATTCATAAGGGTCCCTGACCCTTGTGGCTAGGGGTTTGGGGGATGAAATCCCCCAACGGTTAGCCTAAGCGTTGACCGCTTCTTCTTTGGCGTACACGCTGGCTTGCTTTTTGTCGCGGCCTTTGCGCTCGAAGCGGACGACGCCGTCGACGAGAGCGAAGAGGGTGTCGTCGCTGCCAATGCCGACGTTGTTGCCGGGGTGGATCTTCGTGCCGCGCTGGCGGACGAGGATGTTGCCGGCGAGAACGAACTGACCATCGGCGCGTTTGGTGCCGAGGCGCTTGGATTCGCTGTCGCGGCCGTTGCGCGTCGAGCCGACGCCCTTCTTATGCGCGAAAAGCTGTAAGTTCATGGAAAGCATGTGCTGCACCTCCATTCGGATGGCGTTGGTGGGATGCGCGAAGCTCAGTGCTTCGCGGCAAAAGCGCCGCGTTCGCGGACGCTGATGTGGGCGGGTTGCTCTTGCGAGAGGCTCAAAAGGCCGAGGCGCATGGTGTCGAGTATGACGTGCGCCTTTTCGGCGAGGGGCGGCGCGATCTCTTCGGGCAACTGCAAAAAGAGATTTCCGTCCTGCATGGAATAATCGACTTCGATGCCCAGGCCGTCGATGAGGCCGAGCAAGGCGGTTTGCGTGATGGCGCTGATCGCGGCGCAGACGATGTCGTTGCCGTAGTCGGCAAAATCGGCGTGGCCGCTGGCGTCAAAGCCGCAAATCTGCCCGTCGAGGGAGCGAAACAGCTCGATTCTCGTCATATCGATTCCTTTCCAAGCCGTTCGCTGCGAGCGAGGCTCTTTAGCCGATGGCCGTCACTTCGATCAGCGTGAAAGGCTGGCGATGGCCTTGCGATTTGCGGTAGTCTTTTTTGGGCTTGTGCTTAAAGATGAGCACTTTCGGACCCTTGCCCTGTTCGACGACCTTGGCGGTCACCTTGGCGCCTGCGACGGTGGGCGTGCCGATCGTGACGGTTTCGCCGCCGATCATGAGCACGTCAAACGATACCTGATCGCCGATGGTGGCGTCGAGCTTTTCGACCTGGAGCTGATCGCCCTGGCTGACCTTGTACTGTTTGCCGCCGGTCTGGATGATTGCGTACATGCGTTTACCTCCTCTTCCCAGTCTCGCCGGGATTGGCCTCCGCAAAATGCGGACGTTCAAAAGCCAAGCCCGAGCGGCTCAAAGGTGATTTTACCACAAACCGCAAATGTCTGTCAACGGCCGCATGCGGAAGGTGCGCAGCATACGTTTATCGCGGCAGCGGGTAGACGGTTTTTCCGTAAACGGAATTGACGACGATCGCGGCGCTGAAGTACACCGCAACGAGTCCGGATGCCAGCAAACTCCAGGCCGGGATGGCCATCAGCGATTTGGGGATGAGGCCGAGATCGCCCAGCGCGATGAAGGGCAGCGCGATGTCGAGAAAGAGTACGATGATCGAGAGCAGGGAGAATTTTTTCCAAAACGCGGGCGTCCAGAGGTAGGTCGTCAGCGTCAAAAGCAGCCAAGCATAGCCGTCGATCCGGCCATCGAGCGGGGTTTCGCTCATGATACCCTTGTACTTGAGCAGCATGCCCAGGCCGCTGACCAGCATGAAATACGCGCTGAAAAAGACAAAGGTATTGCCGCCGGACAGGTTGCCGCTTTTGAGGTCGAGCAAGCCGACGATGATCTGGATGACAAAACCGCCGAGCAGCCAGCAGCCGACGAGAGGCATGGCAGACGCTTCGACGCGCCCGGTCAAGAGGGCGAAAAAGCACATGGCGGCGACGGCGAGCGCGACAAGTCCGGCCGGGGTGGCGTTGGCCCATTCTTTGGGCGCTTGTGCATTGTGATCTTGCATGGCGTTCTCCTTATGGTGTGTCAGATGGCGGCGATCGGTCGTCCGGCGGCATGCTTCGCCGGTAAGAGCCTGTTTCGTATCTCGCCTTTGATGGATTTTTGCGCGGGATTTTTGTCAGGCGAGGAAGCGCCGACGACGCAAAATCGAAGAATTTTTGCTAGGAGGCGGTGACAAAGCATGGCAGAAATCCCATCAAAAAGGCGCAAAGTGGAGATGCTAAACAGGCTCTAAGCCGTTTCGCGGCGTGAAGCTATATAAAAAGGCATCCATCGCAACAGCTTCTTGCAATGGATGCCCGTTCGTACATGTTCGGGGTTCAGCTCATCACAATCTCAAAGCGTTCGCGCGTCTCGGCAAGCAAATCAGGGAAAGCGCAAAAATTGCAATTTCCCAAATCCAGCCGATAAAGAGCGCGAACGACGAATGGTGCATGTTCTTCTCCTAATATATGAATATCTATTGCATTGTAACGCATATTCCGCGTTGTGTCAAGATCTGTTTCGCTGCGGGGAACGTTGACGTCATGCGGGAAGGGTGATATAGTGGGCGTAACTTTTGCGTTCGGGTGAACCCCCACCGCAAACAAGGCCGCTTCTTGTTTGCGGTATTTGTTTCTAGGGCGGCATGGAACGCTTGCGGGAGGATACGAACATGTGGCGCATGCTTTGGCCTGTCTTGTTGATCGTCGCGGCGAACAGCTTTTACAACATCTGCGCAAAATCGACGCCTCGGGGCGTCGATCCGTTTGCGTCGCTATTCGTCATGTATGCGGTAGCGGGTGCTCTTTCGCTCATCCTGTTTTTCGCGACGGGACGGGAGAAGAACTTCATCCAAGAGCTTTCCAAGACGAACTGGACGTCCTGGGCTTTCGGCGTCGCCATCATGGCACTCGAGTTCGCCTACATCAACCTCTACCGCGCCGGGTGGAAGGTCAGCATCGGCTCCCTCGTCGCCAACATCAGCTTGGCTTGCGTGCTGCTTTTTGTCGGCATGCTGATCTACAAAGAGACGATTTCACTCCGCCAAGTGGCGGGCATCGGCGTGTGCGCGCTGGGACTGTTTCTGATCAGCAAGTGAACGAGGCGTTTACTGGTCGAAACGGTTGCTCTTCGTGACCCGTAAACGCGCCATAGCGCGCGCGAGGGAGATCTGGGTGTGACGATGTTCGTTGAGGCTCTGCTGCTGGCGGAGCTTTTCGTTTGCCTTGTCGGCCGCCTCCTGGGCGCGCTTGATGTCGATCTCATCGGGCCATTCGCAGGATTGCACGAAGACGAGCACGCGGTCGGGGCGCACTTCGACGAAGCCCTCTGCGTGGACGGCCGATTTGGGTTCGGTTTCGTCGGGCAGGCGAATGCTCAGTTCGCCGACGGGCAACGCGGCCAGCATGGGGCAGTGCCCTTTGAGCACGGCAAGCTGGCCGTCCGTGCAGTCCACGCGCAGGGATTCGGCCTCTCCTTGGAAAAAGTAGCGCTCGGGTGTCATGATTTCGAGCGTAAAGGTGCTCATGACGACGCCTCGAGTTTCTCGGCTTTGGCGCGCGCTTCCTCGATGTCGCCGACGAAGAAGAAGGCGGCTTCGGGGAGGTCGTCGGCCTCGCCGTCGACGATCTGACGAAAGGATTCGATCGTCGTCTTGAGCGGTACGAAGCGGCCGTCCTGTCCGGTAAAGGACTTTGCGACAAAGAGCGGCTGCGAGAAAAAGTGCTGGATCTTGCGCGCGCGGTAGACGGCCAGGCGGTCTTCGGCAGACAGTTCTTCCATGCCGAGGATGGCGATGATGTCCTGGAGTTCGCGGTAGCGCTGGAGGCATTCTTTGACGGATTGGGCGACGCGGTAATGTTCCTCGCCGACGATGTGGGGATCGAGTATGCGGCTCGAGCTATCGAGCGGGCTGACGGCGGGGTAAATGCCTTGTTCCGCGACGGCGCGGGACAGAACGGTCGTCGCGTCGAGGTGGCTGAAAATCGTGGCCGGCGCAGGGTCGGTCAGGTCGTCGGCTGGGACGTAGATGGCCTGGACGGACGTGATCGAACCGTTTTGGGTCGAAGCGATGCGCTCTTCGAGTTCGCCGAGTTCCTGCGCGAGCGTCGGCTGGTAGCCGACAGCGGAGGGCATGCGGCCGAGGAGAGCCGATACTTCGTTGCCTGCCTGGACGTAGCGGAAGATGTTGTCGATGAAGAGCAGCACGTCCTGGTGCTTGACGTCGCGCAGGTATTCGGCCATGGTCAGGCCGCTCATGGCGACGCGCATGCGGCTTCCGGGCGGCTCGTTCATCTGCCCAAAAGCGAGTATGCTCTTGTTGATGACGCCGCTTTCGTTCATGTCGGCCATTAGCTCGTTGCCTTCGCGGCTTCGTTCGCCGACGCCGGTAAAGACGCTGTAGCCGCCGTGTTCGGTGGCGATCGAATGGATCAGCTCCATGATCAGGACGGTCTTGCCGACGCCAGCGCCGCCAAAAAGGCCGATCTTGCCGCCTTTTGGATAGGGCGCGAGCAGGTCGATCACCTTGATGCCGGTTTCGAGCTGTTCGGTGGCGGCCTTTTGGTTTTCGAAGGCGGGCGGCTTGCGGTGGATCGTCCAGTGTTCTTCGGTTTTGATCTCACCTTTGCCGTCGATGGGGCGTCCGAGCACGTCAACGACGCGTCCGAGCACGCCTTCGCCGACGGGCACGTGGATGGCGCCGCCAGTGTCGAGCACGCCGAGGCCGCAGCGAAGCCCCTCGGTGGCGTCGAGCGCGACGCAGCGGACAAGCCCTTCCCGAGGCTGGCCAGCCACTTCGAGGTGAACGCCGCGATCCTGGACGAGCAGGAGCTGGTGGATGGGCGGTTCGCTTCCGTTGGCGAAGTGGACGTCGATGACCGGTCCGGAGATCCGAACGATCTCGCCGATGTTTTGGACGAGGAAGCCGTTGTGGACGTCACCGGCGCCGGGCGCGGTTTTCGTCGGGGTGGCATGTGAATCCATAGAACGCATCTCGTTTTCACTCAAAACTCAGAGGGGCGCGAACCGGCGACGATCTCGCTGATCTCGCGCGTGATGGCGTATTGACGCGCGCCGTTGTACTGGGCGCGGAGTTTGTCGATCATATCATCGGCGTTTTTCGTCGAATTCTGCATGGCCGTCATGCGGGCGCTGTGTTCGCTGGCATAGCTCATGACGAGGGCGCCGTAGACGAGGCCGACCGCGTATTGCGGCACGAGGGTTTGGAAGACGCTGAGCGGCGAGGGCTCGTAGAGAATGTCGGCCTCATATTGGTATTCCACATCGACGTCGATGAAGTCTTCGATCTTGAGCGGCAAGAGGCGGATGATCTTGGGGTATTGCTTGGCCGAGTTGACGAAGTGGGTATAGACGATGTACACCTCGTCCATCAGGTCCTGGTCGTACAGATCGAGCATGGTCTCGGTCAAGCTTCGGGCGAGCGAGAGCTTGGGGTCCTGGACGATGCCGAGCAGCTCGATGTCAGGCGTGATGCCCTTTCGCTCGAAGAACTCCGTCGCCATGATGCCGGCTGTGCAGATAAAGTGGGTGGGATGCTTTTCGATGTGCTCCCACGCCAGCTTGAGCACGTTGCTGTTGTAGGCGCCGCAAAGGCCCTTGTCGGCTGCAACGACGACGTAGGCAGCTCGATCGCGGGGTGTTGGATCTGCGAAATAGGGATGGGTGACGGAGTTGTGGGACTTCTCGATAATGTCCTTCATCGTCGCGCGGACGCGGGTGAAGTAGCGCATGTTGTAGCCGATGTGGGTCATGGCCTTTTTCATGCGGGAAGTCGAGAGCAGGTACATGGCGTTTGTAATCTGCCGCGTTTGCTCGACGGAACGCAGATGGTGGCGGATTTCGGTGAGGTTTTGCATGCGGGCACCCCCCTACTGGACGGCCATCGCGGCGTTTTTGCGTTCTTCTTCGCGTTCGAGCAGCGCTTGAAAGTGTTCCGAAAATTCAGCGATCGAAGTGAGAAGCTCTTCGCGCGTGACATCGTCGAAGTCGCCGCTGGCGTCGATCTGGCCGAGCAGATCGGATTTTCGCGTGTGGATCGAGGCGAGCAAACCGTCAGCATAGCGCGTGACTTGCCGGATGGGGATCGCCTTGAGTGCCTGGCTCTCAAAGGCCAGCAGCAACGCCACTTGTTCTGAGAGTTTCAGGGGATGCTGTTTGTCCTGTTTCAGCAGCTGGGTCAAGCGTTCGCCGCGGTCGAGCATGGCGCGGGTCGAGGGGTCGATGTCCGAGCTGAACTGGGCAAAGACGGCGAGCTCGCGGTATTGGGCGAGGTCGATGCGCAGGGTTCCCGAGACTTTGCGCATGGCCTTTTTTTGGGCGCTCCGGCCGACGCGTGACACCGACAGCCCAACGTTGACGGCGGGGCGGATGCCTGCATTGAAGAGTTCCGACTCCAGAAAGATCTGGCCATCCGTAATCGAAATGATGTTCGTCGGGATGTAGGCCGAAATGTCGCCGGCCAGGGTCTCGACGATCGGGAGGGCCGTCATCGAGCCGCCGCCCTTCTCGGCGTTAAGGTGGGCTGAGCGTTCGAGCAAGCGGCTGTGGAGGTAGAAGACGTCGCCCGGGTAAGCTTCGCGGCCGGGTGGGCGGTGCAGAAGGAGGGAGATCGTGCGGTAGGCGACGGCGTGTTTGCTGAGATCGTCGTAGACGATCAGCACATCGCGGCCCCTTTGCATGAAGTCTTCCGCGATCGCGCAGGCGGCATAGGGCGCGATGTATTGCAAGGCGGCGCTGTCGGAGGCTGTCGCGGCGACGATGACGCTGTAACGCATGGCGTCGGCTTCGGAGAGCGAGCCGATCAGCTGGGCGACGGTCGAGGCTTTTTGGCCAATCGCGCAGTAGACGCAGATCACGCCGCTGTCTCGTTGGTTGAGGATCGCGTCGATCGCGATCTGGGTTTTTCCGGTTTGGCGGTCGCCGATGATCAGTTCGCGCTGACCGCGTCCGATCGGGATCATGCTGTCGATCGCGATCAAGCCGGTCGCGAGCGCCTCATTGACGGGCTGGCGATCGATGATGCGCGGCGCAGGCGTTTCGACCGGTCGGTTTTCGTCGAGATGGAGGAAACTGCCGTCGAGCGGGCGCCCGATCGGGTCGATCACGCGTCCCAAAAGGCCGTCGCCCACCGGGATCTCGACGACACGGCCGCTGCCGCTCACATGGGAACCGGCTTTGATCGTCTCGCCGTCGGCAAAGAGCACAGCGCCGACGCGTTCGCCGGCCAGTTCCATGGCCATGCCATAGACTTCGTTTTCAAATTCGAGCAATTCGCCGTAGTGTCGGCCCTTCAGGTCGTCGATGAAGACGACGCCGTCGCTCGAGGACTTGACGGTGCCGCTCTCGTACACGCGGCCATGGGGGATAAAGAGCTCGACCTGGCGCTGGAGTTCTTCCATCGCGATCGACTTGTCGGGCGCGGCTTCTTCAAACGCGCCGTCTTCGAGCACGACGGTTTCGAGCTTGTCGTCACCCGCCTCGATGGCGGAGGAAATCGCTTGGAGGCGAATGCGGGAGAGCTTGCCGCGCAGGGACGCGTCGTAGATTTTGCCGTCGACGCGCGCGACGAAGCCGCCCAAAAGCGCGGTATCGACCTGCACGTCGAATGTGACGGGCTTTTTGAGCAATTTGGTAAAGCGCTCGACGATCCGATCGATTTGCGCGTCGTCGAACGCCTCGCTGGTCCAAAGTACGCCGCGGAGTTCGTTGTCCATCGTTTAGCCCACCTTTTCGAAAAACTCGTCGATCACGGCGGCATTGTCCTGGACGGACACCTCGCGCTCGAGTACTTTGGAAGCGATCTGTACCGCCAAAGACGCGAAATCGTCGCGCATCTGTTCGAGGGCATTGGCGCGCTCGGCGTCGATCTGGGCGCGCGCGGCCAGCACGATCTGTTCGGACCGTTGCCTGCCCTCGGCAATCAGCTTGTCGCGTTCGGATTTGGCGTGATCTTCGCTTTGCGCGAAGATGAGGGCAGCCTCTTTGTGGCTGTTTTCGAGCTTTTCCTCATACTGCGTGCGCAGCGCCTGCGCGTCTTCGAGGGCGTGCTGCGCTTCGTCCTGCTCGGCGGCGACGCGCGCCGCGCGGTCCGACATAAATTTGACGACCGGCTTGTAGAGCAGGATGTAGACGATGATGAACAGGATGAGGAAGTTCAATAAGTGCTCAATCAAATTCGGCAGAAATGTTTCCATATCGGCTCCTTTTGAGGGAACGCGCTTGTAACAAGCGGCGCATGACACCCCAACCAAACGGATTGGTCGGGGGCCCGAGAATTTTCATGCATGCGGGATCCTGCGCGCCGAGGATTGATTGGCGCGCCGTCCGGCCATCATTTGACGAAAATGAGTATCAGCGCCGTAACGAGACCGTAAATGGCCGTCGATTCGGTCAGCGCGACGCCGAGCAGCAGCATGGCGTTGATCTTGCCGGACGCCTCGGGTTGGCGCGCGACGGCCTCGACGGCCTTGCCGGTTGCGTAGCCCATGCCGATGCCGGCGCCCATCGATGCCACCATCGCAAGACCTGCGCCAATTGCTGTAAAATCAACCATGATCGTGTCCTCCTCGTGAATGAATCGAATTGAGAGTTACCTGCTTTCCACGGCTTCGCGGATGAAGGTGAGTGTCAGTGTGATGAAAATATAGGCCTGGATCAGCGGGTGAAATACGTTGAAGTACAGGCCGAACACGGCAGGCAGGCCGACCGAGTAGGTGCCGAGCGCATAATAGAGCAGGTCGATGACGATCATGCCGCCCAGCATGTTGCCGAAGAGTCGGCAGGCCATCGAGATGGGCGTCGCGATCATGCTGATCAACTCGAAGGGAAAGATGATCGGCGTCGGCTCGGCGAGGCTCTTGACGCGCCCCATGAGTCCCTTTTTCTTGATGCCGTAGTAGTTGATGAAGACCAGTGTCACGAGCGCCATCGAGCCGGTCATGAACAGGTCGGAGGTCGGCGCGCGAAAGCCGAACAGTTCGAGCACGGCCGCACCCACCATCAGAAGCCCGATCGCCATGATGTAGCTGACGAGGGCGCTCGAGAGCACGTCGCTCGTCGTGCCGGTGTAGTTCTTGACGGTATCGACGATCAGCTCCATCACATTTTGGAGGCCAGTGGGTTTGTCCTGGAAGCGCGGTACGAAGTAAAAGCGAAAAAAAAGGCCGAATACCAGTACGATCGCGATCACAATCCAGGAGCCGAGTACCGATTCGCTGACCGGAATGCCGTGCAGGCTGAAGACCGTGTTCGAGAAAAGCGAAACGTCGAGCGTTTCTCTCTCATTGCCAAAGGCCGCCGTCAGCAGGAGGGACAAAAAAAGCCACCCGCCCACGATCGCCAAGATGAAGCCCCATTTTCGTCCGGAAGCCAACTTGGCTCTGGTTTTGTCGTCCGTGTCGGCGTCGCTCATGACGTCGAGTCTGGTCAGTGCGCGTTTGGCGGCCTGGGCGCGCCATAGGCCGTATGCGGCCAAAGCGATGCTTGCGATGGCGAGGATCCAATCAATCGCCTTCAATGTCACCCTCCCCTTTTGCCTGTGTTTTTTTGTGGGCGCTCGATCGGGAGCGAAGGTGCATCCATGTGAACTGAATGAGCGCGCCGCCCACCAGGGCAGCTGCCAGCGCGATGCCCGCGTGGGCGATTTGGCCGGGTCGGAGCCAGGCGCATGCGAAAAGCGGCAGGGCGATCGCGGCGGCGTTGAGCGCAAAGGCAATGGCGGCGCGCGTGAAATCGCCCGCCAAAAGCGCCCGCGTCGAGCGGCCCAGGCAGAAGTATGCGAGCGTACCCGCGATGAGTCCGAATGCGATTCCCATGTCAATTCCCTGTTTCTGACCCTTTTGGTCTGCCCTTATTCTGGCGTGGTGGCACACAATTGATGCGCCCTCTATCTTACGCTCGCGCGGAAAAGAATGCAAAACGAAAAAGTCTGCCAAAAACGAAAAGGCGCCGTTTCGGTGTCGCGGCGAGGCAACATCTCATCGGCGCTTTGATTATCTTGCAATTGCTCGAAATTGCTCGTGTTTGGCGTATGTATACAAAAAGATACGATAACGTGAAGACAAAGCTCAAGTTTGCGATGCGTTAACCGACGCGCCTTTTGCCGCCGCTGGAACGGATTTTGCGGCCGAAGAGCGCACATTGATGAACCACAGCAGCGCCGCGATCGAGAAGCCACCAATGATGTTCCCTATCGTGACAGGCAGGAAGTTATGGAGAATGGCGTTGCCAAGCGTGAGCTGTGTGGCGTCATAGCCGGCGTCGATCGCGGCCTGGGCATAGGCGGGGATGGAATTGGCGACGAGTCCGGCAAAGAGGTAGTACATGTTGGCGACGACGTGCTCAAACGCGCCCAGCACGAAGATCGAAACCGGCAGGTAAGCGCCGAGGATCTTGCCGACGGGGCCTTTGGATTGCGAGCCCATGAAAACGCCGACGCAGACGAGGATGTTGCAGAGGATGCCGCTGAGCACTGCCGCATGGAAGGGCAGCGAGGATTTGGCCGTCGCGACTTTGATCGTGTAGGCGGCAAGATGATTGCTGTTGAAGTTCAGCTGGTTGCTGTAGACGATCAAAAACACGATCAGGAGCGAGCCGAGCAGGTTGCCCAGATAGACCAGGCACCAGTTGCGGAGCATGGCACCGAAGCGGATGCGTTTATCGAGCAGTGCGATGCCCATGAGTGCGTTGCCGGTGAAAAGTTCGGCGCCGGTAAAGAGCACCATGCAGAGGCCCACCGGGAAGAAGGCGGCGCTCAGTGCGCGGGCGACGCCCGGGTTTTCGACGGCATGGCTTCCGAGGCTTGTGATCGCACTGCCGAGCGCGATGTAAGCGCCGGCGAGCATGCCGAGCAAAAGCAGGGTGAGTGCCGACTTTTGGGCTTTGGCCGTGCCGATGTCGAGGTAAGCGATGCTTGCTTCCTTGGCGTTGAGCATGATCTTGTCCTCCTTGGTAGTTGGATGTGGATGTGGATGTCACGAAGGGATGTATGAGATCTGTGCGATTTCAGAATACCGCACAGTGAATGATCCGTCAAATGCCAAACGATTCCTCATTTCTCGTTTCGGAACTTGGCGCGAACGGAGGACGTGATCAGGGCGACTTGCCGCACGCGCAGCACTTCGACGCACACAAAGTATGCGACGAGGCCGGTGCCGCCACTGACAGCGAGGCGAAGCAAACGGTGCGGGAGTGTGGCGTCCTGGAGCGGGAAGCGATCGCGGCAAAACCAAGCCACGGCGACGCAGACGATCGTCGCGGTCGCGATGCGGACGAGTTGATTGAGCGTCGATTTGATGCGCATCTTGCCGAGATAGCGGCGCAGCACGCTGAGCATGAGCAGCGCGCTGACGCTGCCCGAAACGGCTGTGGCGAAGGTCAGGCCGGGAACGCCCCATTTGGGGTAGAGAAACCAGTCGAGCGCGATGTTGAGCGTCACACAAAACAGACCGATGATCATCGGCGGGCGCGTGCGCTGCATGGCGTAAAAGACGCGCGTCTGAAAGTTGCGCACCGAAAAACCGTAGACACCCAAGATGTACGGCACGAGCGCGGCGGCGACGAGAGCGGTGTCCTGGGGGCCGAATTCGCCGCGTTGGTAGAGAATGCCGACGACTTCGTTCGAAAACAAGGCGATCAGGGAGGTGATCGGCAGGATGATAATCGCGAGGATCTCGGTACACTGCTTGATCGAATCGATGATGCCCTTCTTGTCGCCACGCGCGGCGCTTTGGCTCAAGAGCGGGAAGGTGATCGTCGTCAGCGGCACGGCGACAATACCCAGCACGAGCATGACGATCCGGTAGCTGTTGGTCAAAACGGTGCCCGCCGCGTCGTTGATGGCAGTGGCAAAGAAGGAGTCGGACAGGGAATTGATCTCGTCGAAGCCCATGGAGATCATGGCCGGCAGCGCGAGGCGGAAGGTGCGGGAGACCTTTTCGTTCCCGATGCCGAGCCGCGGTTGGTAGCGGTAGACCCCCCAGAGGAAAGGGATGAGGATCGCGACTTGCAGCGCGCCGGTCACGCCCGTCATCAAAGAGAGCTCGCGGACGGAGCCACCCGTGAGGCAAACGCCCATCAAAAGGGCGCTCAACGCAAAGCCCATGAGCTGCTCCGGCACGAAGCGCTCGTTGGCGTTGAGGATGTTGACGAAGACGCCCGAAACGGCATAGAAGACCGCAAACGGCATCATTAAGCGGGCATAGTCCGCGATCAGCGGCACGGCGACCGCAGCGGAGTCGGCCCCCCGCCAGATCAAGCGGGCAAAGAAGGGCGCGCATGCGTAGGCGAGCAGGCTGATCGCGAGCCCGACGACGATGTACAAATTGACGATGTAGTTGGCGTATGCGTTCGCGTAACGTTCGCCCTGCTTGAGACGGGTTTTGGTGTAGATCGGAATGAAGGTCGATGCGATGCCGACACTGAAGAGCAGTGTAAAGTTGGTCAGGTATTTGTTCGCGATCGAATAGACCGAGGTTTCGAGTGACTGTCCAAACGTGTAATTGATGAGCATATCCCTGACCATGCCGACCAGCTTGCTAACGGCGATGATCAGCGTGATCAGAAGGGCTGTTTTGGCGCGTTTGCCACTCATGGACTGACTGCTCATGCATTTGTCCCCTCGCATTGCTTACTTGGAACCATCATTATGCTGCATATTCGCAATTTAGTCAATGCAAGGCATGCACATCACGCTTCTTCGGGGCGCGGGCGACCTAGAAAAGCGCGGGTGCGCTCTTCGCGTGGCGCTTCGAAGAGGACATGCGGAGGGCCTTCTTCGACGATCACGCCGTCGTTCATGAAGATGACGTGGTTGGCGACGTTGCGTGCGAAACCCATCTCGTGCGTGACGACGAGCATGGTCATGCCGCCTTCGGCAAGGTCCCGCATAACTTGCAGCACTTCTCCGGTCAGCTCGGGGTCGAGGGCGCTCGTCGGCTCGTCGAAGCAGAGGATCTCGGGGTCCATGGCGAGCGCACGGGCGATGGCGACGCGTTGCTGCTGGCCGCCTGAAAGTTCAAAGGGGTATTGCGGCGCTTTTTCGCGCAGACCGACCCGTTCGAGCAAGGATAGCGCGCGTTCTTCGGCGATTTGGCTTTCTTTTTTCTGCACGATCGTGGGCGCGAGCGTCAGGTTTTCGAGCACGCTGAGGTGCGGGAAAAGGTTAAAGGATTGAAACACCATGCCGAGCTTGGCGCGCAGGCGGCGCAGTTCCTTGTCGTGGGCGTAGGTGACAGCGTCGCCCTGGCTGCTGACCAGGTTTTCGCCGTCGATGGAAATCGTGCCGCCATTGACTTTTTCGAGGCAGTTCAGGCAACGCAGAAAGGTACTTTTGCCCGAACCAGAGGGGCCGATGATCGCGATGACGTCGCCCGGCTCGACGGCGATCGAGATGCCGTGCAGGACTTCGTGCTTTCCAAAGCGCTTTTTGACGTTGCGCGCTTCCAAAATGGCTGCCAAATCGATCCCTCCTTTAACGGTAGTAGGCAAACTTTTTTTCGATGGCTGTCATGCCTTTTGTACTCAGCCAGGTAAAAGCGAGGTAGAAAACGGCGGCGCCGAGGAAGCCATCGACGCGGAAGTCGCGCACGGCGGCTTTTTGCGCGACGCGCAGCAGTTCCTCGATGGCGATCGTGTAGGCGAGCGATGTGTCCTTGACGAGGTTGATCACCTCGTTGCCGATCGAGGGAAGCACGCGCTTGATGGCCTGGGGCAGGACGATGCGCGTCATGATCTGGCTGCGTGTTAAGCCGAGCACTTCAGAAGCTTCGTACTGGCCCAGCTCGATCGACTCGATGCCGCCGCGAAAGATCTCGACGAAATAGGCAGCGTAGTTGATGATGAATACGAAAAATACCTCGGCGATCTTCGGCACCTGGCTCCAGCCGGTAAACAGGAGAGAAAAGCCGAAATGGACGAGCATGAGCTGTAAGATCAGCGGCGTCCCGCGGAAGATCCAGCAGTAGATTTCGATCAGCTTTCGCAGCGGCTTGACGCGTCCGACGCGAACCAGCGAAAGCAGCCACCCCAGCACCAGGCTCCCCACGAGCGACACCACAAAGATCAGGAGCGATGTCCCCGCGCCCTTTGCGAACGCCGGGAAGAGCCGCGCGTTGTATTCCAGCACGCTCGGCATGCGATCACCTTGCTTTCTTGCCTTCGTTCTTTTTTCTTCGTACTTTTTTCTTCGTTCTTTTTTGAAAAAAAGAACCAAAAAACGTTTTGTATGCCTTCGGCTTCCCCGAAATAGCCGCCATGATCGTGGCGGCTATTTCGACGTTGCTTGATGCCGAATTCATTTGGCTGCTGTTCGCGGTGTGAAGTGACCCAAAACGGGATTCTTAGGTCAGGGGCTTGGGATGAGATCCCCCAAAAGAGCGTAATTAGTGCGCAATGACGTCGCGGTTGAAGACCTTCATCGAGATCTCGGTGGCCTTGCCGTCGGCGATGACCTTGTCGAGCGCTTTTTGGATTTCTTCGCGGAAGGCGTCGGCGTCCTTGTGGAAGGCGATGCCAAATTCTTCTGTGCCGAGGTCGCCCTCAAGCGAGCGATAGACGCCGGGCTGTTGTTCGTTGTAGTAGCCGAACACGCAGACGTCGACGAGCACGGCGTCGAGACGTCCGGAGGCGAGGTCGAGCAGTGCCTTGTCGTTCGACGGATAGCCGGTGACTTCCTTCAGCGTGGCTTTGAAGTCGGGGTGGTTGTCGAGTGCGATGTTGGCGCTCGAG
>JAVBLF010000052.1:0-4878 GCA_031553675.1 Eubacteriales bacterium
TTTTTGTACATCGGCGTGACGCTCTTGCATTGGCCGGAGCGCGAGGTTTGGCGCATGACGCCCTATAAGATCCTCGCGCTCTTTTCGATCCACAAAGAATTCCACCCGGATCGCTTCCAACACGATCCGCCCGCATTTGACGACATCGACGCCGCGTTAGGGGGCTTGTAGCATGGCAGGCAAAGAGGATCAGATCAAAACCAGGATCGCCGTCGAAGGCGAAAAGGAGTACCGCGATGCCTGCAAAAGCATCAACGCATCGCTGCGGGAACTCAATTCCGAAATGAAGGTCGTGACCGCAACCTTTTCCGGCAACGAAAAGAGCATCGAAGGCTTGACGGCCAAAGAGCAGGTTCTGAACAAACAACTGGGCGAACAAAAGGCGAAGGTCGCCGCCGCCGAAGATGCGCTGCGCAAGATGAAGGAGGGCGGCCTAGATCCCACAGCTCCCGCCTTCCAAAAGATGCAGACCCAATTGAACAACGCGACGGCGGACATGATCAAGACGCAAAACGAACTGAAACAGACCGAAAAAGAACTGCAAGAAGCCAAGGCGGGCAGCGAAGACTTTTCGAAGGGATTGCAGCAAGTCGACAGTGCCGCCGAAACGACGAGCGGATCCATGGAGGGCTTGAACGACAAACTCGCAGGCGTCGCCTCCGGGTTCGGTTCGGCGCTCCAGGCGATCGGCGTGGGGGTCGTCGCGGTCGGCGCGGCCATGGCGGCGGGGATCGGGTATTCCGTGGGCTTCGCGGACGAAGTGCAACGGGCTTCGAACAGCTTCGAAGCTTCCACGGGGATCGCCGACGCGGCGGCGCAGGGCTTCGAGCAAGCCATGCTCAACATCTACAACGACAACTTCGGCGAGAGCCTGGACGACATTTCGGCGGCGATGGCGACGGTTGCGCAGACGACGGGCGAAGTCGATCCGACGAAGATCGAAGAACTGACCCAAAACGCCCTCATGCTGCGCGATACCTTCGGCTTTGACATCCAAGAGCAAATGCGTGCCGTGAACATGCTCATGGATCAGTTTGGCATGGACGGCGAAGCGGCCTTCAACCTGATCGCGCAGGGCGCGCAAAACGGCCTCGACAAAAACGGCGACTTGCTCGACAGCATCAACGAATACGCCGCGCACTTCGCGAACCTCGGACTGGACGCCGATCAGATGTTTAATAGCTTCCTGAACGGCGCGGATGCGGGCACGTTCTCGATCGACAAACTGGGCGACGCCGTAAAGGAATTCGGCATCCGGGCGATCGATGGCAGCGCTGGCACGCAGGAGGCCTTCCAAGCGATCGGCTTGGACGCCGACGCGGCGGCGGCAGCGTTTGCGGCGGGCGGCGACACGGCGGCGGAAGCCTTCCAGAAAACCACGGACGCCCTGTTCGCGCTGGAAGACCCTTTGAAACAGAACCAAGCGGGCGTCGCACTCTTCGGCACGATGTGGGAAGATCTCGGCGCGGAAGGCATCCAGGCGCTGTCGAAGATGCAAGGCGGGATCACCTCGACGACCGACGCGCTGGGCGGCATCAACGCCGTCAAATACGACGACTTCGAGAGCGCCACGCAGGGGCTAGGGCGCATTCTACAGACGAATTTCGTACTGCCGATCGGGCAGGAAGCCCTGCCGATCTTCAATGACTTCGTGAACGCCATCGCGGCGGGCGTGACATCGGCGAACGGCGACATCGGAAAAATGGGCGCGGTGTTTGGGAGTGCGCTCACCGAACTCGTGACGGGCTTCTCGTCCATGCTCCCCCAAATTCTCGACATGGCGACGGAGATTGTGCTCGGCCTGGTAAACGGCCTTGTGGCGAGCTTGCCCGCGATCACGACGGCGGCGCTCTCCATGATCACGGCGCTGGTATCCGGACTCGTGACGGCGATCCCGCAGATCGCGCAGGCCGCGACGCAGATCATCCTCGCGCTGGTGGACGGCCTGATCGCCGTTCTGCCCATGCTCGTCGAAGGTGCGTTGCAGATCATCATTGCACTGGCGAGCGGCATCGGCGCGGCTCTGCCGGAGCTGATCCCGAAGATCGTCGAAGTGGCGATGGCGATCGTGCAAACGCTGATCGAAAACCTGCCCTTGCTCGTCGATGCGGCCTTGCAGCTGATCACAGGGCTTGCGCAGGGACTGATCGCGGCGATCCCGGTGCTCATCGCGGCGCTGCCGCAGCTGCTCCAAAGCTTGGTCGACGGCCTCGTCAAATCCATCCCGATGATCGCGGAGGCGGGGGTGCAGCTTTTGACCGGGCTGGTCGATTCGCTTCCCGCCATCATCGACGGCATCGTCGCTGCGCTGCCCGGCATCATCCAAGGCGTGGTCGCGTACTTCACCGACTATTTGCCCGCCTTCATCGATGCGGGGATCAAGCTTTTCGCCGCGCTGGTCGAGAACATACCGGAGATCGTCGGGGCCATAGTAAACGCGCTCCCACAGATCGTCGACGGCATCGTGGACGGTTTTACGCCTTTGTTTTCGAAAATCATCGACGTCGGAAAAGAACTGCTTTCGCAGATCTGGAAGGGCATCACGGAGGGCGCTTCCTGGCTTTGGGACAAGGTCAGCGGCTTTTTTGGCGGCCTCGTCGACGACATCAAGGGCTTTCTTGGCATGGGCGGCGGTTCGTCCCGTACAAAAGAGATCGGCGCTGACATGGCGAAGGACGTGGGCGCTGGATATGACGAAGGCTCGGAATCCGCGACGGCGGACATGGTCAGCCGCGCTGCGACGAGCGCCGAAGCCGTCGCGAGCAGCTTCAAGAGCGCGAACTTTCCCGCCCTGGGCGACAGCGCGGCACAGGAAACGGCGCAAGGCTTTGGCGCGGGCATGGCGCTACAGACGCCGGGCATGCAAGGCGCGGCATCTGCGAGCGCCGAAGGCGTCAAGACGAGCTTCGCGGGCGCGAACTTTCCCGCCCTGGGTGACAGCGCGGCGCAGGGAACGGCGCAGGGCTTTGGCGCGGGCATGGCGCTACAGACACCAGACATGCAAAGCGCAGCTGCTTCGAGCGCCGAGGGCGTCAAGACGAGCTTCGCGGGCGCGAACTTCCCCGGCATGGGCGACAGCGCCGCACAAGGCGCATCGCAGGGATTCAGCGCGGGCATGGCGTCGGTCACGCCCAGCATGCAAAGCGCCGTCGCAGGCGCGGGAAGCCAGACGGCGGACGAAGCGGTGAAATCGATCAACCAAGGGATCGTCGCGAACGTCGGCCAGCTTGACCAAGGCGTCAACGCGATCGCGGATAAGCTGGCGGCGGGTCTGGCCGCGCAGGCGCAAAAATTTGCGAAAAGTGGCCTGGAGATCGACAAGACGGTCGCGGGCGGCCTGACGCAGGGGATCCCGCAGTTGACGGCGGTCATTCCGCAAATCGCGCAATCGGTCGTCACGGCGATCACGGCGCAGCGGCAACGTTTCGTCCAAAGCGGCCTTGACATCGTCAAGGCGATCGCGGGCGGCATGACGCAGGGCATCCCGCAACTGACGGCGATCGTGCCGCAGCTGGCACAGTCGATCGCGACGGGCTTTGGCGCGCAAATGGCCAATTTCCAGCGCATCGGCAGCGAGATCGTCCAACAGATCGCCAGCGGCTTGCAGAGTGGCGCGTCACAGCTCACGTCGGCGGTACAAAGCGCGGTGAATGCCGCCGTCAGCGCGGCGCGCAGCTTCATCGAACCATTCCGTGCGGCAGGGTCGGACATGGCGGGCGGCCTGTTGTCGGGCTTCTTGAGCCAAAAAGGTGAGATCGAAAGCAAAGTAAGAAAAATGGTGCAGGACATCGTGAACGCCGCGAAAAGCGAGATGAAGATCAGCTCCGATTCCAAGGTGTGGATGGAAGTCGGGCGCTTCATGGCCTCCGGCTTGGGCGCGGGATTCGTGCGTGAAATGCAAAACGTCGAGGATTCCATGCGTGCCAGCATCCCCAGGTCGGTCACGACGCAGCAAACGGGCACGGCCTCCGGCAGGATCGAACGCGCCGCGCCGACGCAGCGGATCACAGTCGTTCAGAACATCTTTGCCAACGAAACGAGCTACGCGCAGCAGCAACGCGAAGCGGCGAAACAATTCCAGCTCATTGCGCGGGAGGTGCTTGTCTGATGGCGCGAACGATCGAAAAACTGACCTATGTGAACGAACGCGGCGAAAGCCTGGAGTTCTCGACCGCATCGATTTACCACTGCAACGAAGTGCACGGCCTCTCCGACGTGCGCAATGCCATCTACAGCATCAACAGCATGGGACAGGACGGCGATACCTACCTGGGGAACCGCATCGAGAGCCGCGCGATCGAGATCGTCGGGAGCATACGCGAACGAAACAAGGACTTCATGCACGATCACCGAAGGCGCATGAATCACGTGCTGAATCCGGAATACACGGCGAAGCTGGTCTACGAATACGGCGATTTCGTGCGCGAGATCGATTGTACGATCGACAACGCGCCGATCTTTTCGCGCAAGGCCATTTTCCAGGACTTCACGCTGCAATTGCTCTGTTTGAACCCGTTTTGGCGCAAGCCGGGCGAGACGCGCAGCGACATCGCGACATGGATCGGCCTCTTTGAATTTCCTGAAGAGATCCCGCTCGCGATGGGCTGGGAAGTGGGTATGCGCGAGCCATCCCTGATCGTCGATGTCTACAACGAAGGTGATGTGAAGAGCGGGATCCGCGTCGAGTTCAAGGCGACGGGCATCATAACGAACCCGCTTTTGCTCAACGTCAACACAGGCGAATTCATCAAGGTCAATCTCGCGATGCGTGCGGGCGACGTGCTCACGGTCAACACGGGCTACGGCGAAAAAGAAGTTACGCTCATGCGGGGCGGCGTCACATCGGACGCCTTCCGCTACCTGGATCCCGACTCCACC
>JAVBLF010000135.1:0-20916 GCA_031553675.1 Eubacteriales bacterium
TCCTTATGGTACGCGGGCGATTATCAATGCGAATCAAGGGTTACCAACCTAACGTTTCACGATGCCGTTTGGCTGCAACGGGCGATTGATAATCGCCCCTACAGGCGCACAAACAAGGCTATCGGGATGTAGGGGCGATTATCAATGCCAATCAAGGGTTGCGAACCTAACGTATTGAGAGGCCGTTTTGCTGCAACGGGCGATTGATAATCGCCCCTACAGGCGCATAAACAAGGCTATCGGGATGTAGGGGCGATTATCAATCGCCCGCTTGGGAAACCCCAACTCGTTTCGACAGCGGATTTGATAACCTGTTTTCGTGTGGCGGGTTCCAACCCTTGATTCGCATTGATAATCGCCCCTACAGGCGCACAAACAAGGTTATCGGGATGTAGGGGCGATTATCAATCACCCGCCGATACGCGAAGACAAGACTTGACAGCAAAAGAGTGACCCATTTGGGTCACTCTTTTATTGCGCTTATTTCGCCAGATAGCGGTTGAGGAATTCGCGGGTGCGTTCGTGCTGCGGGTGGTTGAAGATCACGTCGGGCGCATCCTCTTCGACGATGACGCCTTCGTCCATGAAGACGACGCGATGCGAAACATCTGCGGCAAAGGCCATTTCGTGCGTGACGATCAAGAGCGTATAACCGCTTTCGGCCAGGGTGCGGATGACGCGCAGCACCTCGCCGACCATTTCGGGGTCGAGTGCGCTGGTCGGTTCGTCAAAGAGCAGCACTTCCGGCTCCATGGCGAGGGCGCGCGCGATGGCAGCGCGCTGTTTTTGCCCGCCGGAGATCTGCTTGGGCTTGGCGTCTCGGAACTGATCCATGCCGACGAGCGACAGGTAGCGCAAGGCGTTTTCCTCGGCGGAGGCTTTGTCGCGGCCCAATACCTTGATCTGACCGACTGTGCAGTTTTGCAGCACGGTCATGTTGTTGAAGAGGTTGAACTGCTGGAAAACCATGCCGACCTTGGTGCGGTATTTCGCGAGGGCGTAGCCCGGGCTGAGGATGCTCTGCCCGTGGAAGGCGATGTCGCCGCCGTCGGGCGTTTCGAGCAGGTTGATGCAGCGCAAAAGCGTCGATTTGCCCGAGCCGCTCGCGCCGATGATGCTGATCACCTCGCCCTTTTGGACGGCGAAGTCGATGTCGTGCAGCACGGCGTGATCGCCGAAGGACTTCCGGAGGTGGCTGACGTGGATGACCGATTCTCCCATCACTTCGACCCCCCTTTGACTTGAATCGATGTGCCGTGGGCGGTCTGCGAACCGTGGATCGTGTAGCTTTGCGGGCCGTCCATCTTGCCCTCAAGCCAGAGCAGGATGCGCGTGACCGTCATGGTCAGCACAAGGTAGATCGCGCAGGTGATCACCATCGTCTCGAAATAGAGCAGGTAGGTGCCCGACGCCGAGCGCGACTGAAAGAAAAGCTCGGTGACCGAGATGACACTCAGCACAGACGAATCCTTGATGTTGACGACGAATTCGTTGCCGATCGAGGGCATGATGTTGCGGATGGCCTGGGGGAAGACGACGTTCGTCATTGTCTGCCAGTGGCTCATGCCGATCGACTGTGCGCCCTCGAACTGACCTTTGTCGATCGAGATGACGCCGCCGCGGATGATCTCGGCCATGTAAGCGCCGGTGTTGATCGAGATGACGAAGATGCCGGCGACGATGGGGTTCATGTCGATGTGCAGGTACTGCATGAAGCCGTAATAGACGATCATGCCCTGCACGATCATCGGCGTGCCGCGGAAGAGCTCGATGTAAGCCGTCAGCAGAGCATTCGCAATGCCGAGGAGCGCTCGTTTGGCGCGGCTGTCGCCGGGTTGGAGCGGGATCGTCCGTACACAGGCGACGCCCAGGCCGATGAAAAAACCGAAGATCGTGCCCGTGATCGACACGAGCAACGTGACGCCGGTGCCCTTGAGGAAGAGCGGCGCGTAGGTTTGGGCGATAAAGGCGACCTTGCCGAAAAAGGACTCAGGCAGTGTCATGGCGCGTCTCCTTGCCGTTCAGCGCGAAGATTATTGCGACAGGGGCTGGTTGGCGATCGCCGCGACCATGAGATCTTCGCGATCTTTTTCGGAGATGCCCTTGAGAACCTCGTTGATCTGGGGGAGTTCGGCGTTGCCCTTTTTGACGGCGACGGCAACGGCGGTGTCTTCTTCCGATGCTTCGAAGCCTTTGCCGTCGGCAAACTCGACGATCGCGAGGGCGGGGTTGGCGGTTTGGGCAGAGACAGCACCGGGCATTTCAGAGACGTAACCGTCGATCTTGCCCGAGGTCAGCGCGACGATCATGGCCGGGAAGCTCTCCATGGCAGGCTGCTTGTTCACGCCATCCATCTGGTCGATGACCGAGTAGTGGAAGGTGTTGAGCTGGCCGGTGATTTTGGCGCCCGCGAAGTCTTTGACTGAGGTCGCGCCCGCAAACGCGCCGTCCTTCTTCACGACGACGACGAGCTGGGAATTGTAATACGGGTCGGAAAAATCGACGCTGACCTTGCGTTCGGCCGTCGGCGACATGCCCGCGATGACGGCGTCGCACTTGCCGGCATTGACAGCGGGGATGAGCCCGTCCCATTCGGTCTTGACGATGACCAGCTTTTTGCCCAGCCCTTCGGCGAGGCGCTTGGCGATCTCGACGTCGTAGCCGCCCGCAAAACCGCCGCCGTCGATCGGCACGGCGCCATTGCCCTCTTTGGTCTGGGTCCAGTTGAAGGGTGCGTAGTTGCATTCGAGCGCGACGCGGAATTCCGCCGCGCTTTCCGATTCGCCACCTGCGGGTGTTTCGGTTGCCTGGGGCTTGGCGCAGCTCGTCATCGCGAGGAGAAAGCCCAATGCCACCGCGAGCATTCCGAACTTTTTCATGATCGTTCCTCCATCATGTATCTTTTCTTTTGTTTAAAAAGGGGTCTTTCCATTATACCGTTTTCGTTTGCCGATTTACAGGGGAAAAAGAGGAATCCTGGTGTGACATTCTGTGCTGAAAAAAGTCCCGTCCTTGTGATGCCGATCGCACAAATGCATTGCATATGCATCCGAAACGAAAAATTCGAGCTCTTGAATATGCCATTTACTCTATGTTATCCATAAAATAACTACATTGGTTGACGAAACCCATTTCCACGGCTACAATTATATATAACGACACTAGGCTTTTGCACGCCCACGGGCGGCTCACACCCGGCAACCAATCGCCGCCGATACGGAAGAGACGTACAGATGGATTATCAAGAATGGCCGATACAGAAACTGATCGACGCGGCGCGCCGCTACAAAATACCGATCGCCGCGCTGACCCTTTTGACCTGCCTGGTCGCGGCGCTGATCAACGTCTTGATTCTGGCGCCGATCTACACAGCCGAGGCGTCGATCTACGTGCTGAACCGGCAGAGCGGCGATCTCATTTCGGTGAACGACCTCAATTCGAGCGCGCAACTCGTCAACGATTACCGCGAGATCATGATGAGCGAGAAGGTTCTCCAGCGCGTCGCGTCGTCGATTGGGCGAACCGATCTCGACGGCTACGAGATCGACATTGCGGCTGTGCGCGACACACGCGTCATGGAGATCCGCGTCACCGGAAAATCCGCGCCTGCTGCGGCCATGATCGCCAACGAAATCGCGCGCGAATCGGCTCGGACTGCGATCGACATCATGCAGGTCGAGAGCGTGTCGCTCATCGACGAAGCCGTCGTCCCCGACAGCCCTTCCGGCCCTTCGCGGGGGAAGAACATCGCGATCGCGACGCTCATGGCATTGGCGGCGGGCATCGGCCTGGCGTCACTCAAGGAGTTCATGGATCAGACGCTTCACACGGCGGACGACATCGAAAGGGAGCTGGGCGTGGCGGTATTGGCCCTGGTGCCCAACTACGAATCCGAGGCCAAAAGACAGCTGAGGGGACATTGAGATGACACAGAACGAGATCCAGGAGATCCGAAATTACCAGGAATCGATCAAGACCTTGCGCACGAACATCGAATTCGCCGGCATGGAAAAGTCGGTCCGTTCGGTTTTGCTGACGAGCGCCGTTCCCGGCGAGGGAAAATCGACCATCGCGCTGAGCCTCGCGCTGTCCTCCGCCGAGAAAGGCCGCCCGACGCTGCTCGTCGAAAACGACTTTCGAAAGCCTCAATTGGGCAAAAAACTGCGCATTCGCTCCCAAAAGGGCTTGGTCGACCTGCTCGAAGGCAGCGTCCAAATCCGAGACGTCATCTACAAGACCCATTACCCGAATCTCTACTTTCTCGACATCGGCGGCCGGATCCAAAACCCGGTCGAACTCCTGGGTTCGCAGTGGTACTTTGCCGTCATCGAGCAGCTCAAGGCGACCTTCGAATTCGTCGTCTTTGACGCCCCGCCGATCGGATCGATCATCGACGGCGCCCTCGTCGCGAGCCACGTCGATGGCGTGCTACTCGTCATTCGCGCCGGACGTGTCGATGCCGGCGCCGTGAAAAACGTCGTCAGCCAGCTCGACAAAGCGGGTGCCACCGTCCTGGGCGCCGTGCTCAATGACGTCGAACGCTGGCCCAGTAACTACCGCTATTACGACAACGAGCCGACGCAGAAGACGACGAAACGACGGCGATCGGGGAGCTGATTTTGGGGATCATGCGAATCAAGTGTTGCGAACCGCAATGTTTCGATAGCCCGTTCGGCCCCCCTTCTTTGCATCGATGGCTCGCGTCTGTGGTATAATGGGCCTATCGCAAGAAAGAAGGCCCTGCCATGCAAGACAAGACCTATGCGTTTGACGCCGCGCTCAAGAAGGTGCCTGGCATCGACGGCGCTTACGTCGAGATCCCCTTCGATGTCAAGGCGGAATTCGGAAAGGGCCGTGTTCCCGTCCATGCGACTTTCGACGGCGTGGCTTACGACGGCAGCCTCGTGCGGATGGGGACGCCCTGCCACATCATCGGCGTCCGCAAAGACATCCGCGCGCAAATCGCAAAAAAGATCGGCGACACGATCCACGTCACGCTGCGCGAACGGATGAAGCAGGCCGCACCAGACAGCGACAAAAGCGTGTAGAGAAAGCGCGCGAAGAAAGCGCGAAAGAAAGCGATCAAAAACGTCATGCGGAACGATGCCGCATGACGTTTTTTTGCGCTTAGAGGAGGAGGCGTCCTGCCGCGCTATCGACAAACTTCAGGATCTGTTCTTCGCGTCCCGTCGTCGCGTTGATGTAGATCAGGTATTCCTGCTCCTGATAGGCGACGCGGAACTCATAGCAAAGCCTTTCGTCGCTGGCGGTGACGGGGATGAAGGCGCGTTTGGCCGCCTTGACTTCGAGATGGGCGGCGAGCTTGGCCTTGGCATCGTCGACACTGAGCGTCGCCGAGGGGATGGAGCGCTTGACGTGGGAAAAGAGGTAGTTTTCCGCATCGAATCCGACCACGCGCCCGGTCGCCGTCTCGATCCAAAGCTTGATCTGGTCGTTGTAAACCATGACGCCGTTCTGCACGTAGACGTAATTGACGACGATCGCGCCGCCATACGCCTGCCAATAGCGCGGTTCCATCGCGTCGAAGCCCTTTTCGCGCAGATAGCCCTGGCCGATCGTCGCGAGCGCCTCGGTGCGCGGGACGCCTTTGGGCGTGAGAGCGACGTTTTCCCGCGCGTTCGCGGACGCTTCGCCCCCTTCGTAGACGCGCATCCACAGCACCTGGCCGCCTTGCTTCGTGACGGCGATCTCGACGCGCCGGTCATCCGTGCTTTGCCCACGGAACAGGAATGCCGAAATGCGGCCGTTCTGCTCGCCAGCGGCTTCGACGTCGCCTTCGATCGTGTCGGCCAAGAAAATGCGGGCGACTTCACGCGCGGCGATCGCATCGTAGATCTGATGCCCCAGGCCGCGCGGCTCGGCTTTGGCGACGCTGTCGGAAAAGGGACCGTCGTAGATGAGCTGCGGGTAGGTGTTCTGCGCTTCGTCGTGCGTATCCGGACTGACGAGGGCGTTGCTCTTTTCCGTCGCCGACCAGAATTGCCCGCTGTCCAGCGCCTGGAGCGAAAAGAGGTTCAAGCCGCTTTCGCGTGCTTTTTGCAGCTCGCTCGAAAGGGCGGCCGCGCTCGCGTGAAGCGTCGCGATCTGATCGATGTCCTGCCGTCCCAACGCGCCACCTTTGGCAAGGCGCTCGAGCAAGGTATGCGCATAATCGCCGATGCGCGTCAAAAATGTGTTGAGCTCGCTGTACGATTCGTAGCCCGCCGGAATCTGCGTCATGGCGGCGCTGCACGCGCCCGCTGTCCGCCAGACCTCACTCAAAAGGAGGGTCGTCTGATCCTTCGAACCCGTGACGGTCAGCTTAGACAGCGCGGTTTCCATACGCGAAAAGTTGTCCGCGAGATCGTCAAAGGCCTGCGCATACTGTTCTTCGATGCGGCTTTGGTAGCGCAGGGCGTTTTGCTTCTGCGAAAACCCCCAGATCAGCGCGGCCACCAATCCCGCCAGCAAAGCCAGCGGGATGTACACGCGGAAGATCAGATTGCGCGTGCGGCGTTTCATCGCCATCGCGACGCCTCCCCTGCGATTTCGAATGCGCGGTCACGTGACCGCCCTGTTGTTTTCTCTGCCAGACCTGCCCCGCCCGATCAGCGGCAAAAGAGCAGATTCCCGATCTGCACGCTCTCGGTGCGGCGAAAGAGCGCGTCTTCCTGGCGTTTGGCCGGATCGAAGAAAAAGAGCGCCGACCCCGACGGATCCCATCCGTTCATCGCGTCGCGGGCGGCACAAAGCGTCGTGTCGTCCACGACGCCGGCCGGATCGAGCTCGGACGCGCGCGAAAAGGCATTCGGCTGGTAGATCGCGCCGGCGATCGTGCCGGGAAAGGAAGCGTCGGCCACGCGGTTGAGCACGACTGCACCGATCGCGACCTTGGCGCGGTAGCTCTCGTTTGCGCCGTAGACGTCGATGAAGCGCGCCAGGAGCGCCGCGTCGCCGTCCGCGCTCGATTTGGCCGAAGTCTGCGCATCAGTCACCTCCCCGAGCGCCTCGTTCGGCGCGCGCGTCGGCGCAAGCGTCGAAAGCTGCCTGTCCGCCGCGCCCGCGCCCGACAAGCCGACGAGCGCAAAGACGATCAACAGTAGGACGCTTCCCCAAAATCGGCGTCGAATGGCCGCCACCGCACGCGTGAGCGACGTTTCGCGCATCTCGGCCTCCGGCACCTCGACGACATTCCAGTGCCTCACTTCGCCCGCGCCTTCGAGCGGGGCTGTGTCATTGTGTGGGTGTGGGTGGTGGTTCTGTTGTTTCGGGGTCATCCGTTTGCACCCTCCCTTCGAGGTATTCGATGAATTCGACGACGCCGGAGCGGAAGTGGACATTCCCCTGCGCCATGCCTTGGAGGTCCCCCAGGCAGAGCGGCGGATACATGACGCACCACCAATTCTGTCCTTTGCCGTCGCCCAGCACGATGCGAAGCGCCTCGTAGCGTCCGGCGGGATAGACCGTCTCGCCATAGGTCTTGTCGGGGAAGTCCGTCCATCCCAGGCTGAGGCGCGCGCCGTAGTCGGCGTCGGCCGTCGCGAGCGTCGCCTCGCTCGCCGCCTGGAGCGCGTCGCCGCTGTCGAGGAGGGCTTGCCGCGCTTCGGACCGCGTGTGCGCGCCCGACAACTTGTCCTGCATGACGCCCAACACGGCGTCGCGTACTTTGAGTTTCGTCTGCTGATCGATCGCCGTGTCGCTGTTCGCGATGACGTGGAGTCGTATGGGTTCGGGGATCGAGAGCGCCAACAAACCCAACAAAGCGAGTATCCAAGCATTGCGCCGCACAGAAGCACCTCCTCATCTCTGCCATTCAGTATGGACATTGGCACAGTTTTTTATTCCGTTTTTCTGTGATTCACCGAAAGATACAAACGCGAAATGTTCGCGCATATACGGGCAGACTTGGGATCGCGGCGTTTCCGTGCTACAATGGTTTCGTTTGGAGGTGACGCCTGTGCAGGTGGAAGCGCACGCGAAGATCAATTGGACACTGGCGATCCGCAGACGCAATGGCGACGGCTATCACGAACTCGACACGGTGATGCAAGCCATCGCTTTGACGGATTCGGTCGAAATCGCGCCGACTGAAGACAGGGCGATCCACGTCGTCCTCCGCGGCCTTGGCGCGGAAGGCATTCCGGCCGACGAGACGAACAGTGCCCACCGCGCGGCGTCTCTCTATGCCAAAGAAAGCCATCTACCGCTCGGCTTTTCCATCGCGATCGAAAAGCGCATCCCTTCGGAAGCGGGCTTGGGCGGCGGAAGCGCCGATGCCGCCGCCGTGTTGCGCGCGCTCGAAGACGCATACTGCGCACTCGGCGAAGCCCATCTTTTCCAAGTCGCGCGGCAGATCGGCGCCGACGTTCCGTTTTGCTTGCACGGTGGCGCGGCGCGTTGTCGCGGCGTCGGCGAAATCATGGAAAGCGTTCCGGCTCGTTCGCTGCCCCTCCTGATCGCAAAGCCTTTCGGCGGCGTATCGACGCGCACGGCTTTTGAAGCGTTTGACGCAGCAGAAGAAGGCCGTAGCCCCGCGCCGAACGCAAAAACGGAGCGCCTTTTGTCCGCGCTCCGCAACGGCACCGTTCAAGCCCTCCCCGACACCCTCTTCAATGATTTGACGGCGGTGTCGATCGCCCTCCATCCCGCGATAGGCGCCTGCCTCGACCGGCTGCGGGAAGCGGGTGCCGTCGCCGCCGCGATGAGCGGATCTGGATCGGCGTGCTTCGGCGTCTTCGAGAGCGACGAGTCCGCACACAACGCTCTTCCCTTTTTTCTCGACTACCCTTTCGCTTGCGCGACTCGAACCGTCGCCAGCCCTGGATAAGAAAAAGCGGCCGTCGTTGGGCCGCTTTTTCGTGCATGCAAAATGTCCCGATTGGGATTCGCAAGGGACAGGTCCCTTGCGTGGGGTTTGGGGTGAAACCCCAACGTTCCCTTATTTGAGCGTCCCCCCCAGCTCCTCGATCATGACGCCCGCGATCGCGTGGGCTTCGGCGTGAATCATCCCCTTGCTCTCGCCTTCGAGCATGATGCGCAAAAGCGGCTCGGTGCCGGACGCGCGGACGAGCACTCGCCCTTGTCCCGAGAGCTTCGCTTCCGTTTCGGCGATCCGCGCGGCGATGGGGGCGTTCTGCGTCCATGTTTCCATGCATTCGCGCGGCACGCGGACGTTGACGAGAATCTGCGGGAAGATCTTGATCTGCCGCGCCAATTCGGATAGGCGTTCCTTTTGGCTGACCATGACGTTCAGCACTTCGAGGGCGCTGAGTATGCCGTCGCCCGTCGTGTTTTTTTCGAGGAAAATGATGTGCCCCGACTGTTCGCCGCCGATCGCGTGGCCGTGGGCGCGCATGGTTTCGAGCACGTAGCGGTCGCCGACGTCGGTCTCGACGACGTCGATGCCGTGTTCTTTCATCGTGAGCTTCATGCCAAGGTTGCTCATGACTGTAACGACGAGGGTGTCGTTCGCGAGTTTTTCGCGTTCCTTGAGGTAAAGGGCGCAAAAGCCCATCACACGGTCGCCGTCCACCAGCACGCCGTGTTCGTCGACAGCCAACATGCGGTCGGCGTCACCGTCAAAGGCGAACCCCGCGTCGGCGCCGTGCTCGACGACGAGTTGCTGGAGCCGTTCGGGGTGGGTCGAGCCGCAGTGGGCGTTGATGTTGCAGCCGTCGGGCTGGTTGAAATAGGGAATGAGGGTCGCGCCCAGGCGTTTGAAGACCTCCGGCGCGATGGCGCTCGCCGCGCCGTTTGCGCAATCGAGCACGATCTTGAGGCCCGAGATGTCGCATTCGCATTGGGAAACGAGGTATTCGATGTAGCGTTCGGCAGCATTGCCCGCCTTGACGGGGGTGCCGACGTCCGCACCGGTCGGCAGCGGCACGGGCCACACTTCCGACGCGATCAGCGTTTCGATCTCGTCTTCGAGCGCGTCGGACAGCTTGAAGCCCTGTCCGTTGAACCACTTGATGCCGTTGTATTCAAAACTATTGTGCGACGCCGAGATCACGACGGCTGCATCGGCGTCGTGTTCGCGCACGAGGTAAGCAACCCCCGGCGTCGGCAGTACGCCGATGTCAACGGCCTGCGCCCCGACCGAGCAGATGCCCGCCGTCAGCGACTGTTGCAGCATCAGCCCCGAAATGCGCGTGTCGCGCCCGATCAAAATGCGCGGGGCGCGGGTTCCGGCATTGGTCAACACCAACGCCCCCGCGCGGCCGATCTGAAAGGCCAATTCACAGCTCAATTCCGTATTGGCGACGCCACGGACGCCATCAGTACCAAACAACCTTCCCATTCATGTACTCCTTTTCATCCCTATTCGTTGCAGGACAAAAACCGCATCCCTCCGGCCTTTTGCACCGATCGCCAAAGTTACCACGAAAAGTATAGCACACGCTTTGCCCCTTGCGAAGTCATTCTTGCCGGGCTTTGCGCGCCTTTGCGATCGTGTCGGCGGCTTCTGTGGCGGCGATCGCGCCGTCGGCCGCCGCGGTGACGACCTGGCGGAGCGCGCCGTATCTCAGATCCCCCGCCGCGTATACGCCTGGTAGATTCGTGCGGCACTTTTCGTCCGTGACGACGAAGCCGTCGCGCATTTGAATCGCATCGCCCAAAAAGGCGCTCTGCAATTCGTTGCCCACGACGATGAAAGCGCCGTCGGCCTCGATCGTGCGTTCCTCGCCCGTTTCGTTGTCGGCGAACACGACGGCTTGCAGTTCCCCCTCGCCGACGAAGCGCAACGGCGTCGCGCCGTGGATCGCCTCGACGTGGGGCAGGCTGAGCACGGCTTCTTGCCGCGCTTCTTCGGCGTGAAAGGCCGGACGGTGATCGACGATCGTCACTTTCCTGGCAATGCGCGACAGGTAAGCGGCGTCATCCAGCGCGGCGTCGTCGCCGCCGATCAGGACGACGTCTTTCTCTTTGTGGAAATCGCCGTCGCAGGTCGCGCAATACGAAACGCCGTTGCCGGTCAATTCTCTCTCGCCCGGAATGTTCAGCTTGCGCGGACGGGCCCCCGTCGCCACGACGACGGCGCGGCAAAGGAGCGTCTCTTTTCGCAGGTGGATGCGCTTGACCTCGCCCTCCAGTTCGACGCTGACAGCGCTGGCGCTCTTGACCGTCGCACCCAGCCTTTTGGCCTGCGACATAAAGGCTTCGGCCAGTGTCGCCCCCTCGACGCTCGTTTCGTAGCCCGGGTAATTCTCGACCCGCCGCGCCCGCGCGATCTGACCGCCGGGCGACGGCCCCGTCAGCACCAGCGTCTTGAGCCCTGCCCGCGCACCGTAGATGCCGGCGCTCAGTCCGGCCGGACCGCCCCCCAGTACGATCAAATCGTAGTCAAAAGGCGCATCGCCCTGTCCTCTCTTCTCTTGCATGACTTCGCCCTCCCTGCTGATGTCTCGTTTGTGTGTGGTCTTGACATTCATTATATCCCAGGACGCCGAAAAAATGAATGCGTCCCCGTCCGCACACCGGTTTCATCATGGCTTTCCAATAGGCGAGCTGCTTGCCCCTACCAACGAATTGCGATATACTGATACAAAGACACGCGTTTTGCGCCAATTTCGGCTTGGTCTGGTGGGGATACACGAAAGGAAACATGCTATGAACGACCCCAACGTCCGCGGTGAACACGTCCAGTCACTCCGATGGGTTTGCGTCGCCCTCTTGCTGCCCGCGCTCCTGATCGTCTTGGTTCGCTATACGCCGATCATGCCCATTCAGGCCTATTCGCTTCAGGAGTGGATCATGCAGGTCGTTCTGCTCGTGGCATCGACGGTCATGATCGTCGTCGGCCTCAACGGATGCAAACGCCTGAGTACCTCCTTTCGTTTTGGGCGCATCTTGGCGGTCTGCTTTTTGATCGTGGCGCTTTTGTTGCTCCTGCCCATCCTAAAGGAACACTTCCCTCAAATGCGTTTTTTGAAGCAGCCCTCCCTTCTCAAGCTCATGGTGCTGCCTTTTTACGCGCTCTTCGCGTGTGCGCTCGCCCATTCGATCCTCAGCCCTTGCGCTTACTACAGCCGTGACAACGGCCGTCCAAACGTCGTCAGCGTACAGTGCAATTTCGTTCTCCTTCTGATCATCGTGTTTACCGTGCTCTGCACCGTCGGCGACGTCATGCAGATCCTCCACATCAACACCATCGCCTTCATCGACAACCTCGCCTGGCGGACGCTCTTCAACCGCAGCCTCGTGTACGGCTTCCTGCTGCTCTGGGCGTCGTTCAGCATCTTCCTCGCGCAGAGCCGCATGGCTGCGAACCAGGAAGGGCAAGGCGCGCACCACAACAACGCGCTGGGCTACTTTTAGGGCCTGTCAATCGATCGTTCTGCCGCCTCGACAGGGGCGGTTTTTTGGCATACGAGCGCCTCGATTTCGATGTGTGCGCCCTCCGGCAAACTGGTATAATGATCGAAACTTCTTGCGAATGAGGTCAAGCCCATGGAATTGTTTCAGGTCGATAGCTGTGACGAAGCCCGCGCCAAGCTTCGCATTCACTGCCCCGAACCGCTCGAAGCGGTCGAACGCCCACTTGCCGAAGCGCTCGGCATGACCCTGGCGCGCGCGATCCGCGCCGGCGAGGACATCCCGCCCTTTTCCCGCGCGACGGTGGACGGTTACGCCGTCCGCGCGTCCGACGCCTACGCCGCGTCCGATTCGATCCCCGCCTTTCTCGACGTCGTCGGCCAGGTCGACATGGGCCAAGCCAACTCGATCGTCCTCGGGCCGGGGCAAGCCGCCTACGTCCCGACCGGCGGCATGCTGCCCGAGGGTGCCGACGCCATGGTCATGATCGAGGACGTCGAGGCGCTCGACGATCGCAGCATCGCCGTCAACGCGGGTTCGGCCGCGGGCAGGAGCGTCATGCGCCGCGGGGAGGACATCGAGGCGGGCGCAAGTATCTTGGCTGCCGGACACCGCCTCCGCCCGCAGGATCTAGGCGCCTTGGCCGCGCTCGGCATCACGCGCGTCGACGTGCGCCGTCCCCCGCGCGTCGCCGTGATCTCGACGGGCGACGAGATCGTCGATCCGGCCGCCCCAGTATCGTTCGGCCAGATCCGCGACATCAACGGCGTCGCCCTCGCCGCCCTTTGTGAGTCCTGCGGCGCGATCGCCACATCCCGCACGATCGTGCCCGACGAAGCCGACGCGCTCCAAACCGCGCTCCGCACAGCCCTTTCAAACTGCGACGTCGCGCTGATCTCGGGCGGTAGCTCGATGGGCGCGAAGGACATGACGAAACAAGCCATCGCCGCACTCGGCCCGCCGGGCGTTCTGACCCACGGCCTTGCGATCAAGCCGGGCAAACCGACGATCGTCGGCGTCGTCGGGGGAAAAGCCGTCTTCGGCCTGCCCGGTCACCCCGCATCGGCGATCATGGTCTTTCACGCGATCGTGAAGCCCCACCTCGAAGCGCTGCTCGGCCGCACGCCCCAGCCCAGCGCCGCGATCACCGCGCGTTTGACCGAAAACATCCCCGCCGACCCCGGCAAAGAAAGCTACCAGATGGTCGCGCTCCAGCGCGGAACGGACGCTTGGCAGGCCCATCCCATCCACGGCAAGTCGGGCGCGATCACGCTGCTGACGCGCGCCCACGGCTATTTCACGGTCGAACGCGATCGAGAGGGCGTCCGCGCCGGTGAATCGGTCGAAGTCGTACTGTTTTAGGAGGCGAGCTCTGATGCGCAACGTATACCTACATAACGTCGACGTCGATGTCGCCAAAGAGCTGCTCTTTCGCGTGCCATTGACGCCGAAACCCGAAACGATCCCCGTCATCGAAGCGTTGGATCGCATCACGGCCGAAGCCGTTTTCGCCGCACGATCCTCGCCCGACTACAACGCCGCCGCCATGGACGGCATCGCGGCGATCGCCGCGCGCACTGTCGGCGCGGAACCCACCCGTCCCGTGGTCTTGCGCGCCGGAACGGACTTTGTGCCCATCGACACCGGCGACGTGATCGCGCCCCCTTACGACTGCGTGATCATGGTCGAGGACATCGTCGAGCATCCCGACGGCAGCGCATCGATCCGCGAGGCCGCCGCGCCCTGGCAGCACGTCCGGCCCGTCGGCGAGGACATCGTCGCCCACGAAATGATCGTCGGCGCGCGCCACAAAATCCGCCCCGTCGACATCGGCGCCCTACTTGCGGGCGGCATCACCGAGATCGCGGTCTACCGCAAACCCGTCGTCGGCATCCTCCCCACCGGCACCGAGATCGTCGAGCCGGGCAATCCCCTCGAACCCGGCCAGATCGTCGAGAGCAATTCGCGCGTCTTTGAAGCGCTTTGCACCGCATACGGCGCCCAAGCCCTCCGCCATCCGCCGCTGCCCGACGATTACGAAACCCTGCGCGACACCCTCAAAACGCTCGTTTCGCGCTGCGACGTCGTCGTCGTCAACGCCGGTTCCAGCGCCGGACGCGACGATTACACCGCCCGCCTTTTCGCCGAACTCGGCGAGGTCTTCGTCCACGGCATCGCGACCCGCCCCGGCAAACCCACCGTATTGGGCGCGATCGACGGTGTGCCCGTCGTCGGCGCACCGGGCTACCCCGTCGCGGCTTATTTCGTGTTTGAAACCTTCGTCGCCGACCTGATCGCCCGTCTGCTCGGCGCGCCTCGACAAGAGCGCCCCCGCGTCGAAGCCGTGGCTGCACGCCGCATTACGTCGTCGCTCAAGCATCTCGAATTCGTGCCCGTCAAACTCGGACAGGTCGGCGGCAAACGCATCGCCACCCCGATCAACCGCGGCTCGGGCGTCACGATGTCGCTCGTCCGCGCCGACGGCCTGCTGATCATCGACAAAAACAGCGAAGGCTGCGACGCCGGCGAAACGATGACCGTCGAACTCTTGCGCGACATCGGCCAAATCGAGCGCACCGCCGTCTCAATCGGCAGCCACGATCTGATCATGGACCTCATTGCCGACGAAATGCAGTCTCGCGGCGATCACTTTCTTTCGAGCTCACACGTCGGCAGCATGGGCGGCCTCATGGCGCTCAAGCGCGGCGAAGCCCACATCGCGCCCATCCACCTGCTCGACGAAACGAGCGGCATCTACAACCTCGCCTTTTTGCGCCGTTACCTGCCCGAGGAGCCCATCGCCCTCGTCAAAGGCGTCGGCCGTGTGCAGGGCCTCATCGTACCGCCCGGCAACCCCAAGGCGCTCGCGACGATCGCCGACATCGCTTCAAAAAGTGCTTCCTTCGTCAACCGGCAGCGCGGCGCGGGCACCCGCTTGCTCTTCGACTACGAGCTGAAGCGCATCGGCCTCTCGCCCGATCGCATCACAGGCTACGAGCGCGAGATGACGACCCACATGGCCGTCGCCGCCGCCGTCCGTTCAGGGAGTGCCGATTGCGGCCTGGGAGTCGCGAGCGCGGCGCAAGCCCTCGGCCTCGCTTTTGTGCCCGTCGGCAACGAAGACTACGACTTCGCCATCCCCGCGCGATACTTCGATATGCCCGCCGTTCAAGCCTTCCTCGCCGTGTTGCGATCTCCGGACTTCGCGCGGCGCGTCGAAGCCCTCGGCGGCTATTCCCTCGAACACACGGGCGAGACGATCGACGTCCGTCCGGAGGCCTGAGATGGCCTGGGTGGAGGCCATCCGCATCAAGCGCGCGAAAGGGCAACCGCCCACCTACGTCCGCAAAGTGCGCCTGATCGCAGATCATGGCCTGGAAGGGGACTGCAAGGCCGGACCGGGCGACATGCAAGTCTGCCTGCTTCCCGCCGAAGCCCGCGAGCGCATGCCCGTTGCCAATGGGCTGTGCACGGCCCGCTTTTCGGAAAACATCGTCACGCGCGGGCTTGCCACGCAAGGCCTTCCTGTCGGAACGCGCCTCCACATCGGCGAGGCCATCCTCGAGCTGACCGTCGTCGGCAAGCACTGCCACGGCTGCGACCTCCAGGGCTGCCCCCTTGCCGAGGAAGCGACTTTTGCCCGCGTCGTGGGCGGCGGGGAGGTGCGGGTGGGGGATGGGTTTTCGATGGACTTCTCTTACTTTTTTGAAAAAAAGTAAGCAAAAAACTTTTGGACACCTGCGGTGCCCCCGAAATAAACTCCAATATGATGGAGTTTATTTCGATGGTGGGCCGGTGGCCAGCATTGGCTGCGAACTCGCTTCACCGACGTTTTGCGCACATTGCGGCATTGTGGTATGATGATGTTTGGCGGCGCAATGCCTGTGCCGCGTCCGTTATGCAACCCTACTTCTATGCGGTTATTTGAACGATGATGAATCCAAATTCGCGCGCGCTGCCGGAATTGCTCGCTCCCGCCGGGTCTTGGGACAGTCTCGTCGCTGCGGTCAACGCCGGAGCTGACGCCGTCTACCTCGGCATGGGCCGGCTCAATGCCCGCGCCTCGGCACAAAATTTCGATCGAGACAGCGTTCGCGCCGCGATCGACCATTGCCACGCCGTCGGTGTGCGCGTCTACGCGACGCTCAACACCCTGCTTCTCGACAAGGAACTGTCCGAAGCGCTCGACACGGCAGCTTGGCTGCGGCATGGCGGCATCGACGCGCTTATCATCCAGGATATTGGATTGACGAGCCTTCTGCGCCAAAGTTTTCCGGAACTTTCTCTGCACGCCAGTACGCAGATGAGCGTCCACACCGCGGATGGGGCACGCTTCGCCGGGAACGCCGGATGCGATCGCGTCGTATTGGCTAGAGAGTGTTCTCTCGCCGACATCCAACGCATCGCCCAATCTCTTCGAAGCGACGCTTCGCCTGTCGCGCTCGAAGTATTCGTCCACGGCGCGCTTTGCGTAAGTGTGTCCGGCCAATGTCTGCACTCGAGCTTCATCGGCCGTCGAAGCGGTAACCGTGGCCTTTGCGCCCAGCCCTGCCGCATGGAATATCGCATGGGCGGTGACAGCCATACGCAAACATCTGGACGCCTGCTCAGCATGAAAGATCTCGCATTGATCGATCGCCTGGACGCGCTGATCGCTTCGGGTGTCGCCAGCCTGAAGATCGAGGGGCGGATGAAGCCGCCCGCTTATGTCGCCCGCGTCGTGCAGGCGTATCGCCGCATGCTCGATGCATTCGACCCCGCCGAAGCCCAGAGATTACGCGACGAACTCGAACGCGATCTCTGCCGCGCGGGTGGCTGCACGCACGGCTACGGCGCGTCTGAACGTGAAGACCTGATCTTCTCGGGCGACCCCTCTTATCGCGATTGGCCGAAAGGCGAGCCCGAGGCAGCGCACCGCAAACGTGCCGTACACGCTGTCTTTCGCGCGCATGCCAAGCAAGCCGTTTCGCTCGAACTCGCCCTTGCCGCCGATCCGGCGAAGGTCGCTACCGTCTTCGGCCCAACGCCAGGCGCCGCCCAAAACGCCTCGATCACGGCTGACAAAATTCGCGCGCAGCTCGGAAAACTCGGCGATACACCCTTTGCGCTCGAACGCTGCGACATCGACCTCGAAGACGGCCTGTTTTTGCCTGCCTCAGCGCTGAACGCCCTGCGACGCGACGCTTCCGACGCGCTGCAAAGGGCGATCGTCGAGAGCGCACACCGCCCCTACCAAGCGCCACAAGCGGTCGCGCCCCGATTGCCAAAGCCGGCACCCGAGAGCCCGCCTCTGATCGTCGCCCAGGTCGGCACGATCGAGCAGGCCGAGGCTGCGCGGGAAGTCACCGACGCGATCGCCGCACAACCGCGCCTTTGGAACGAAGCAACGCTTTCAGCGTGGGCGGCCTTTGCCCGGCAATGCGAGATTCCCGTCTGCCTGTCCTTGCCACCGATCGCACTGCCGCCCGCCTGGGAGCGGATGCAGTTCTTGCTCCAAACGATGGACTGTTCGGCTTTTGCGGGCGCGACTTGCGGCAACGCGGGGCAAATCGCCCATTTGCGCGAACGTTTCGCTGTTGTCCACGGCGATCATACGCTAAATGTCTGCAACGCCGAAACCTTCCAAAAACTGCGATCGCGCGGACTCGAACGCGTGGCGCTGTCGGTCGAACTCAACGCGGCGCAGATCCGCGACATCGCACGCGTTTGTAGCGGCGCAGAGCTCGCCGTCTATGGAAACCTGCCCACCATGCAGCTCGCACATTGCCCGGTGTGGCGCGAGGGAAAGCGCTGCGGCGACTGCGACAGCCCTCGCAGCCTGACCGACCGCACCGGCATGGCGTTTGCGCTCATGCCCTTTCATGTCGAGGGCTGCGACACCGAAATCCCCCAACGCAACAAGCGCGCCTGCACTTGGCAGCTCTTGGGTGGCCAAACACTCGACCTCGCCCGCTACCCCGACGAATTGCGCAAATCACCCGTCGACGCCTGGCGTCTGCTCTTTTACCGCGAGACGCCCCGCGACGTGCGAGACACACTCGAGCGCTACCGCCGAACGCGCGACGGCGCCCATCTCCCACCCCTCGCCAACGGCACGGGCGGGCATTTCCATCGCGGGTTTTAGCCAGGGTTCCACCCAAACCCCGACCAAAGGGCAAGCCTCGCGTAAACGCTTGCCCTTCGAAAACGCAATCTATCGCATCGAAATGGCTGCTGCCGACAAGGCAGCCATTTCGGGGGCATACAGAAGTTTTTTGCCCCACTTTTTTACAAAAAAGTGGGCTGCCGGAGGCAAGAAGCCATGGACGATCGCGTCTTAACGATCCTCGAATATGACAAGGTCATCGAAATGCTCGCGGGCCAGGCTGTGAGCGAGATGGGAAGGGCCGAAGCGCGGATGCTGAAGCCCGACGCGGTGTTTTCGCGCGTCGAGATCAGCCTTGAGCAGACAGCGCAGGCCGAGAGCGCGCTCGAAAAGATGGGCAAAAACCCCGTCGACGCGTTTCCGGATGTGCGGGCGGCGTTCAAGAAAGCGCCGGTCACGGTGTCGCTGGGGCAAAAGGAATTGCTGCTCGTTTCTCGGGCGCTGCGGGCCATTCGGCTCTGCCAGGAGGCGCTGAGCAAGGACGAAATCGGGTCGCATCTGCGCCGAATGGCCGGACTGCTGCGAACGAGCCGCTATGTGGAAGAAGAAATTCAGCGCTGCATTCTGTCCGAGGACGAGATGGCAGACGGCGCGTCGCCCGCTCTGTCCCGCATCCGAAGCCAGATTCGGGGCTGCCACAGCCGCGTGCGCGACAAGCTCAACAGCTTGCTTCACTCGAGCAGCTTTAAGACCTACCTGCAAGACCCGATCATCACCGTCCGAAACGGGCGCTACGTGCTGCCCGTCAAGCAGGAGCACCGCGGCCAGGTGCCGGGGCTCTTGCACGACCAGAGCGGTTCGGGCGCGACCCTTTTCATCGAGCCTGCCGCTGTCGTTGAAATCGGCAACGAGCTGAAAAAGCTGGAGATCGACGAGCACGACGAGGTCGAGCGCATTTTGTCTGCGTTGACCCAGCTCGTCGCGCCGGATGCGGCGGCGTTTGCCGAGTCGCTCGAAGTGCTGGCGCAGCTTGACGTCGTGTTTGCCAAGGCCAGCCTGGCCCGTCAGATGCGCGCCATCCGTCCGCGTCTGAACGAGCGCGGCTTCGTCCGCGTCATGGCAGGGCGCCATCCGCTGATCGACCCTTCGAAGGTCGTGCCGATCGACATTTGGCTGGGAGAAGCCTTTTCGACGCTGATCATCACGGGGCCAAACACGGGCGGCAAGACAGTCACGCTCAAGACCGTCGGGCTTTTCGCGGCGATGACGCAAGCGGGCCTCTTTCTGCCCGCCGCCCAAGGGGTCGAAATGGCTGTCTTCGCGCAGATTTTCGCCGACATCGGCGACGAGCAGAGCATCGAACAATCACTATCGACCTTTTCGTCGCACATGGGCAACATCGTGCGCTTGCTGGAAAAGGCGGACGATCAGAGTCTTGTGCTGCTCGACGAACTGGGATCGGGCACCGACCCGATCGAGGGCGCGGCGCTGGCGATGGCCATACTCGAAGAGCTGCACAAGCGGCACTGCATCGTGCTCGCGACGACGCACTACAGCGAGCTCAAAGCCTTTGCCCTGACGCGCGAAGGCATGGAGAACGCTTCGATGGAATTCGACTTGGCGACGCTCCGGCCGACCTACCGCGTGTTCGTGGGGATCCCCGGCAAGAGCAACGCATTCGAGATCTCGCGCAAACTCGGCTTGAACGACGCATTGATCGCGTCGGCACAGGCGTTTCTCGATCACGAGGACATTCGTTTCGAGGACGTCATTTCGAGCGCCGAGAGCCAAAGGCGGATCGCCGAGGAGGAGCGCAAGCTCGCCGAAGCGGCGCGCGAAGAGCTCTCCAAGCTGCGCGAGCAGACCGAGCGCGAACGCAGCAAGCTCGACGAGCAGCGCGACAAGCAGATCCGCAAGGCGCAGGACGAAGCGCGCAAAGTCGTGGCCGACGCCAAAGCCGAGGCTGAGCGCGTGATCAAGGAGCTGCGGCAGTCGCTCAAGGCGGGCGACTCGGAAAGCGCGCGCGGAAGGGCCATTCAGGAGGCGCGAGACGCTCTGCGCCAGCAAGAGAGCGCCCACGCCGCGCCAAAGGCCGTCAACCCCGCGCAAAACGAAGCGCCACCCAAGGCCGTCAAGCCGGGCGACGATGTCTATGTGCTCAGCCTCGACACCTACGCAACGGTGCTGAAAAGCGCCGATTCGCGCGGCGACGTGCAGATCCAGGCGGGTATCCTCAAGCTCAACGTCAAGCTGGCCGATCTGCGCCTTCGAAGCGCGAACCGCAAAGAAAAAAAGGCGGTCGCCCGCGCCGAATTGGCGGCGAAATCGGTATCGCTCGAGATCGACTTGCGCGGAGAACTGCTCGAAGACGCGCTGCTCGAACTCGATCGCTACCTCGACGACGCGACGCTGTCCGGCCTTCAGGAAGTGACCGTCATCCACGGCAAGGGCACAGGCGCTTTGCGCGCCGGCATCCAGGAGCAGCTCCGATCCGACCCGCGCGTCAAGTCCTTCCG
>JAVBLF010000063.1:0-7918 GCA_031553675.1 Eubacteriales bacterium
CCGAAGCAAATCGACCCAGAGCCAATCGGCACAGCCACTTCAGAAGCAATGCGTTTGGTTGCAACGGGCGTTTGGTCATGCAGATCAAGGGTTGAACTTTGTTCAGGCAAAAATGGGATGATCTTTATGGTACGCGGGCGATTGATAATCGCCCCTACATCCCGCTAACCTTGTTTGTGCGCCGGTAGGGGCGATTATCAATCGCCCACCTGGACTCCCCTCTTGTTCCGCCAGCGGAACTCTACCCTTGATTCGCATTCACAGCCGACCGACGCGAGCCACAGAATCCTGCACCCCAAAACGGCGAAACACCTGCCATGATCGTGGCAGGCGTTTCGGGGGCACCGCAGGTGCTCGAAATTTCTTTTGCTCCTTTTCTTTATAAAGAAAAGGAGAGAAATAAAGAAAAGGAGAGAAAAACCAAACGGGAAACGTCATCTCCCGAAGATCCGCTTCGCCTCCTCCATGTTCTGCGCCACCGCAACCCCAAAGGGGCAGCGCTCCTCGCAGCTTCCGCAGGCAACACAGTCGCCGCCGTGCGCCGTGAGTTGGTCGTAATGCGTGCGGATCGAAGGGGGAACCTGGGTTTCGTCAAGGCGGGCGATGTCGAGATACTTGTTGACGGACGCGACGTCGATGTCGGAGGGGCAGGGCTGGCAATGGCCGCAATAGACGCATTTGCCGCGGAAGTCGTTGCGCAGCGTCCCGAGGAGGGGCGTGTAGTCGCGCTCGTCGTCGGGCGTGTCGAAGTAACGCGCGGCGTCGAGCACTTCGTCGCGGCTCTTCATGCCCAGCATGACGCTGGCGACGGCCGGACGGGTCAGCGCGTAGTGGATGCACTGCGCGGTGGTCATGGGCTTTTGGAAAGGGCTGTGTTCGGGCGAGATCAGCTTGCCCGCGCCGAAGGTCTTCATGACGGTGATGCCGATGCCTTTTTGCTCGCAGAGGGTGTAGAGCGCCGAACGCTCCGGATCGAAGCCGCGGAAGGCGGTCGCGTCGAAGCCTTTTTCCAGGATGTCGAGCGCATAGCTGTCGGCAGGCGTGAGATCGAAGGCCAGGTTGACGCTGAACATCATCATCTCGGGCAGACCCGTTTCGATCACGCGGGTCGCGATCGCCGGGTTATGCGAGCCGAAACCGATGTGACCGATCTCGCCGCGGGCCTTGAGCGTGGCGGCGTATTCGGCAAAGTCGGTCTCGAAAACGCTCTTGAACGATTCTTCCGTGTCGATGAAAAAGAGCATGCCGAAATCAATGTAACCGCCGAAGATGCGCAGCAGATCTTCAAAATAGGTCTTGACGGTCGGCATGTCGCGGCTGATGTCGTATTGTTCGCGGACGTCCGTCGAGCCGAAGTGCCCCTGGATCGAGACGTCGCCCCGCTTTGAGCCGAGGGCTTTCGCGATGTTCTCGCGTATTTCGCGCCCCGGCATGAATACGTCGAGGTGGTTGACGCCGATCTCCAGCGCCGCGTCGATCGTCTCTTTCACGCGATCGTATGGCAGACGGTCGATGTGCTCGCACCCGAGACCGATGACGCTTGCCTGTCGCCCTGTCTTGCCGATTTCCCGATAAAGCATGGTCACGCTCCTTTTTCGCTTCTACCCAACCCCGCAATGCCGAGGTGATTCCAGTATATCGCCTTGCTTGCGGTTTTACAATGCATGCGCATACGCGTTCTGCGTGGGCATAGGCGAGCAGGGGATGTGAGAAAAAATAGAAGAGCGGATAAGATGTAGCGAGATTAGAAAAGGCTCGACTGATGGCCCACTTGCCGCGCGACGGCGTCGTTGATGTCTTTGAAGCGGCAGAGCAAGTCATTGCGTTCGCATTCTTTCTGCACGAAATGCCACAGCGCGTCGGCGTCTGGCACGCCGCACGCATACGCCTGGCCATAGCGTGTTTCATAGCGTTCGCGCAGCCCGGGGAAGTGACGGTCGAGCGCGGCGTAGTAGTATTCGCGGTTGCCGGATCGCAGCGTCATGCCGCAAGCCGTCATGAAGCTCTTCGCGCCCGCCTCTTTGGCGAGGTGTATCATGCGGCGTTGATCGGCGATCGAATCGGTCAAAAAGGGCAGGGTCGGCGTCGCGAGTACGCCGGCGAAAATGCCAGCGCCGGCAAGTTCTTTGATCGTGCGAAAGCGTTCGCTGCTGGCCGCGACGCACGGTTCAATGATGCGGCATAGGGCGTCGTCGGGCGTCGTGATCGTCATGTGGACGGCGACGCTGCTGTGGCGGGCGATGCGGGTGAGGACATCGATGTCGCGCGTGACGAGGGGCGATTTCGTCGTGATGCTGACGCCGAAACCGAAGCGATCGGCCAAAATCAAAGCCCCGCGCGTCAATTCGAGCACCGCTTCTTCGGGGTTGTAGGGGTCGCTCATGGCGCCGGTCGCGATCAGGCCCCGTTTACGTCTGGCCCGCATGTCACGCTCCAGCAGGTCGAGCGCGTTTTCTTTCGCCCTGACATCGGAAAAGCGCTCGATCTGGTAGCAGGCCGAGCGCGAATCGCAGTAGATGCAGCCGTGAGAGCATCCGCGATAGAGGTTCATGTTGAAGTCGCAGCGCAGGTAATGGTCGGTGGGTTTGCTGGGCTGCAAGATCGCTTTGGCGGGGATCCACTCCATGGGATGAGCATATCACAAGCGGGTGCGGTTTTTCCAGAAAAACGCGAGCGAAACGCCAAAAAGCAGTACGCTGAGGATCAAAAAGCCGGGCGCGTAGGAGACAGATCGGGGGTCGATCTTGTCATCCTGGCCCGTCGGCGGCACAGAAGCCGAAGGCAAAGGCGTTTCGCTCCAGGTCGCGGGCAGGGCGTCGCTGCGGCTGGCACTTCGTTTTTCGACAGCTGTTCCGGGAGGCCAGAGTTCGAAGATGAATTCGTAGCGCAAAAAACCGTTCGTCGGCACGAGGAGCACGGCTTGTCGGCTTTCTTGGGGTTGGTTCTCAGGCAGGGCAAGTTGTACCTTGCGCGTTGCGGGGTCGAAGCGCAGGCGCGTCTCGTCGTTGACGGCGTAAAGCTGCCAGTTGGGCTGGCCAGCGGAAGCGGCCAAGGCGGGTGTGATGTGGGGCACGCGGGTCGCCGGAACCTCGACTTCGCCCTGCAGAAAGCAAATGCGAAGCCTTTGTTCGGGGAAGGCGCGTTTGCCGACGGAATCAAGCGCGCAGGGATACGCGAAGTCGATCCGTTCGAGCGCCGCACAGTCGGCGAAGGCGGAGGCGCCGATCTTCGTCGCGCTGGGGAGGCTGACCGTGCCGAGCACCACACAGCCTTGGAAGGCGAAAGCGCCGATGGAAGTGGCTTTGGGTAGATCCACCGAACGCAGCGCCGTGCAGCGCGTCAAGGCGCTCGCGCCGATCGTTTCCGCGATCGGCAGGGACAGGCCCGTAACGCTCGGACAGGCGCCAAAGGCCGCGTCCCCGACCGAGACGAGGGCGGGTAGCGCGATCTGGTCGAGCACCGGCGCGCCAAAGAAGGCAAAGCGTCCGACCTTCGACGCGCCGGGCGCTTCGACGCGCTGGAGCGCGGGCGCGTTCATGAAGGCTTCGTCGCCGATCGTGCGCAGGCTGTCCGGCAACACGAGCGATCGCAGCGATGCGCAGCCCGAAAAGGCTGTGTCGGAGATAGCCGTCAGTTTGGCGTTGCGCGAAAGGTTGATGTCCTTGGGGAGTCCGTGGACGTAACGTTGGTCGAAGGTGACGATCTCGTTGTCGGACAGGTCGATCGACGTCACGTTGACGAGCTGTTCCAAACCGGCGCAATCGCGTATGCCCTTGCCCGACAGGTCGATGCGGCCGCCCAGATCGCGCAAGTCAGCGCCGGTGAGCGGCGCGCGCCCCGTCGCGTCCTCCAGCGCCTTGCGGAGCGCCTTGTCGGGGATGCGCAGGGCGTCCAGGGCGGGTTGGGATGCCGCGGAGGCTGCCAGGCAAAAGAACGCTGCGATGAGAGCCCCAAGACCCAGCGTCCAGATGATTTGCGCGCGTTTCACAGCAAAACCCTCCTCTGCGAATTCGTTGCCGATAGTATGCGCAGCGAGGAGGGTTTTCATTTTTTGAAATCGAAGCGCGGAACCAATGCCTATTGCAAGGCGCGTCCCCGCTTGGCATAGGCAGCGATCCGCTCCGAAAGGTCGGGGTAGAGCCGCTTCGCTTCGTCGGACACGATCGGTACGGCGTCGTTTTCGCTGCCGATCAGCGCCCAGGTCGTCTCGATCAATTGTGCGAACTCGGGTGAACGGGCGGCCGGACAAATGAAAGCCTGCCGCGGCTGGTTGATGTCCTCGCCGCTGATCTGGATCAGGCCGAGCGACGCGCACAGTGCCTGTACGCGGGCAATCTGCGCGGGCGTGTTGCGTGAGGGCATGTAGGACAGTCCGTCGAGGCCTTGGGCGGCGTAGTAGGGGAAGAGTTCGTCGAGGTAGGCGTCTTCGAAAGCTTGGGGCTTTTTGTCGCCCGTCACCGAATCGCCGACGTCGCCAAGGTAGGCGCCGCAGCTCAACGCGCCGATCGCGCGGCAAAAGGCGATGAAGGCAGGTAGCGGGATGCATTCGTCCGTCGCGGGCACGTAGACCTGTTCGACGAGTTCGGCTTTCAGCGCGCCGAGCAGGTCGTAGTCGCAATGCGGGTTCTCGGCGTCGGACAGGTAGGCGCGGATCTTGTCGGGGAGCGCTCTGTCGATGACGCCTTCGAGGGCCGCAATCAGCGCGTTGCCCTTGCCGAAGCGTTCGATCAAGCGATGGGCCAAGCCGAAGAGCACGTGTCGTTCGGTCACGGAGCCGCCGTCGTGCGCCATCGAAAGCGGCAGGACGTCGGCATCGTAGTCGAGCACAACCTGTAGCGGGGCAAAGAGAGCGTTGATCTTCTCGACGATGGCGCGGTTTCGGAGGCCGCGTTTTTCGTTGATCGGCGAAAAAAAGCGCTTGACGTCCTCGATGCGGCCGTGCGGAATGGCGTGCGCCGTCACGTAGAGGCAACCGGGCTGATCGGGGTTGTTCATGCGGCGGTCGAAAAAGGGAGTATCCGACATGTCGACGCGCATTTCGAAGCCGATCGTCGTCGGGATGCCGAGGATCTGTCCGGCCTCGATGAATTCTTCCGCGCCCGAGATCGAGTCGTGGTCGATGATGCCGCAGGTGCTCAGGCCCGCCATGACGGACATGTAAACGGCTTTCGTGGGCGAGTAGGGCGAAAACGAATAGCTGGTGTGGATGTGGTTGTTGACGTCGAGTGGATTGGCGGCGGGGCGTGTCAGCGTGCCGTTTTCGAATGCGCGCGCGATGTCACGCAGGGCATCGAGGCGTTCTGCTTTTGTGGAGGCGTTGAGTTGATCCAGATTCATGGCGCGTCCTTTCCGTAGTGCGAAATATGGTATTCTTTCGTAACCAATGTACCGCAAGGAAGGATTTCTGTCCAGCGCATAAAAATGACATCGATTTGCATCAATGTCATTTTTTAACATATCATATCGGTGGGTTGACAGTGGCTAGAGAAAGCCGCCGCCCCATGGCGCCAGCGGATGACCCGACCGATCGGTGGACTTAGCTGCTGAAGTAGCTGCGCAATTCGCGCTGCGAGATGTTGATCTTTTCGGTTTTGCAGTCGTAACGGACGATGGTCGCTTTGCAGGGCAGGCTGGCGCCGTGGATGAGCGACAGCTCCCAGGTGTAGTTGCGCGCGAGCGACGTGCTATCGCTGATGTAACTGCGCAAGCGCATCACACAGTGATCAAAGCCGCCGTTGCTGTTGTTCGACTCGACATAATTGACGTAGGCGGGGGCCATCGATCCGAGCGCGGAGTGCATGGAGGGAATGCCCGAGCCGGGGAAAGCCTGCTTGAGAGAGACGTCGACGTCGCCGGAGCCAGTGCGGACAGAGAAGGTCGGCGTTGCGGTCGCGGCAGAACTGCCCAAAGAGACGGGCGGGTTGGTCGCAAAGGTAAAGCCCATCGATTCGCGGCTGCTGTATTGCATGGTGCTGGTGCGATCGCCGATGCGCAGCGTGCAGCTCTCGGTATCGCGGGGCAGGGCGGCGTTGCCGTAGCGGACAATGGCCCGTTCGAGGATATAGCCGGTCGGGTTGCCGTCTTTGTATTGGGAATACAGATCGACAAAGCCGATCCACTTGCCGTCCTTGCCGGCAAAGGAGCGGGTGGTGACGTATTTCAGCCTTTCGTTGACGATGCTGGTAAAGTACGAGCTCTGTTCAGAGCTGTTTTTTCGGAGCAGGGATTCGATCTCGCTGTTGTTGAGCGCAGCGTTGGATGGGGCTGCCTGTGCGGAGAGCATGGGCAACATGGCGAGCGCCACGGCCATGATCAGTGGCAATAGCCGACGGATTCCTTTCATGGGGTACTACCTCCTCTGTGAGGGCCGCATGCTTTCGGCCAAACCTAGCGCCGCGGGTCTTCGCGACTCGGCCGGCCCTCGGCAGGGCCATTGTCGTATGGATCGCCACACCCCGGCCATCCAAGAGTGGAATAAAGTACATGTGGAGCATGATAGCCTTGCTCGCTGCATAGGCTGAGAAACCGAAATTCGCCGTGTCGTTTCCGTAAAACGCAAACATTGATACGTTAATTTCAATGTTTGTATCTAGCAGACAAATGCAAACATGGGAGAATGCGTGAATGCGCGAATCCCAAATGAACGACGACGAAATTCTGTTGCGGGCCTTGCCTTTCGCAGCGATTTTTTCTATACTCCCATTATAGCGTAAAAAAACCAAATTACAATTTGATGTTGGAAGCTATTTGATATGTTCAGAAAAAATTCACAAAGAATCGTGTTCGAAAATGCGAATAATGTCAATGTATGTCATATTATGGCACCTTTCGCACAGATCGGAAATATTAAACTTGCAGCACAGAATTGAAATATTTACCATGTGATAGGTCTTTTCAGAAAGGAATGGTTCATATGCTGGAACATGCATTCATCACACTCGCCCAAGAGGCGCTCGCCCTGGCAAAAAACGGGGGCGTCTATCTGACGACCCAAGACAAAAAAGTCAACTCGATGGTCATCGGTTGGGGGCAGGTCGGCGTCATGTGGGGCAAGGGCGTTTTTGTCGCGCCGGTACGCTTCAGCCGTTTTACCTTTGAACAGCTTCGCGTCGGCGCGGAGTTCACCGTCTCGATCCCCAGCGCCGAGACCAAAAAGGGGCTGGCGATCTGCGGTTCGAAGTCGGGCCGCGACATGGATAAGCTCGCCGCCGCCGGACTGACGACCCAGCCCGCCCGAACGACCTCCGTCCCCGTGATCGCAAACTGTGCCGCGCACATCGAATGCCGCGTGCTGGGCATGGCGGCGCTCGATCTCGAGACGCTGCACGAAAGCGAAAAAGCCCGCTTTTACGGCGACGGCGACACCCACATGCTCTTTTTCGGCGAAATTTTGGCCTGCTACGAAGAAGATTGACGATCTGCGGCGAATGTGCTCGGCGTTCGACGAAGATCCGCGAAGTTCCGCGAACTGTGTCTCCTTTGCGTCATCGCCCGGTTTCGTAAATGGATCTGCGTCTATCCGCATCTAACATCACAATCAAGGGTGAGCCCCGCATGTATCAAAAACGGGCGATTGTCAATCGCCAATCAAGGGTTGAACTTTGTTCAGGCAATGATAATGGGATGATCCTTATGGTACGCGGGCGATTGATAATCGCCCCTACATCCCGATAACCTTGTTTGTGCGCCTGTAGGGGCGATTATCAATCGCCCGTTGCAGCCAAACGGCCTCGCGATACGTTAGGTTGGTAACCCTTGATTCGCATTATCAATCGCCCGCCTGGGACCCTCCACTCGTTTCGACAGCGGATCCGCATTTGATTCTTATCTATAACCGGCAGGAACCCTCCACACAAAAGAGATCCGTCATGCCTTGTGCCGGGGGGAGAGAACCGTCTTCTCCCGGTTTTGCGCAGGC
>JAVBLF010000127.1:0-39688 GCA_031553675.1 Eubacteriales bacterium
GACTCCCGCATTCGTAGGTTCAAATCCTGCCACCCCAGCCATTACCACCCCACAGCCCCATGCTTGACTCATTAGCTCAGTCGGTAGAGCATCTGACTTTTAATCAGGGGGTCCGCGGTTCGAGCCCGCGATGAGTCACCAATTCGAAAAGGACGAATCCGAGGAGGGTTTGTCCTTTTTTGCGTCGTAGCGCGTTGTTGCGTGCTTGTTGTCACAGCATAGAGGGTCGATGAACGTCATTTGGGACAACGAAAGGAGCGCCGCCTTGTCGCTTTTCAGGTTTGCGCATGGTATGATGGTGTCACCAAGATGGAATGGAGTGACGGGATGAAAAAGGGCGTGTGGATGGTCGTATGCGCGGCGATCTCATGGGCAACGCTGCCGGTGTTCAGCAGGCTACTCGGGGGTCATGGCATCGATGCGCTCAGTGCGGCGGCCATGCGGGCCTATTTGGCGACCTTGATGCTCTTGGTGTGGAGCTTGAAGCAGCATCCGTTCAAGCGTTTCGACAGGCGCGACACAGGACACTTTGCGTTGACCGGCGCGCTCGCGGTGGTGGGAACCTACTCGTTTTATCTACTCGCCATCGAGCATCTCAACTTTGCGATGGCGGCGATTCTGCTCTACACTGCGCCTGCTTTCGTGACACTTTTTTCGCGCGTGCTCTACAAAGAGCCCATTTCAAAGCGAAAGCTAATCGCGTTGGCGCTCACGTTTGCGGGTAGCTTTTTCGTCGTTCGCGCCTACGACTCCGGTCAACTGAGACTCAATGCCCTGGGGATTGCATTTGGTGTCGCGTCGGGCTTCTGCTACTCGATGCTGACGGTGCTGGGGAGCAAGCGCATCGACGCCTATGGATCCCAGCTCAATTGCACCTATATGACGGCATTCGGCGCGGTGTTTTTCCTTTTGATTCGCCCGCCGTGGAAGATTCCGCTTTTGACTGCGCCGACGCTGGGCCTATTTGCCGGCCTCGCTCTTTTCGGAAGCGTGCTGCCCTATGTGCTTTACCTGCTCGCACTGCAATCGGGCCTTGATGGGCGAGATGCCAGCATCATCGCGACGCTTGAGCCTGTGCTTGTCGCGCTGCTTGGCGTCGTGGCGTTTGACGAATCCTTGGCCTGGCCGCAAATGTTCGGCATCGCGCTGACCGTCGCCGGTGCCTGCCTCGCTGCGCTGACGCCCCGAAAACAGGCGGCGCTCTAGGATTCGGACGCCCCGGCGATCGCGGTGCGCAGTTGAACCGACACGAAAAGGAGGGTGACAGGGTGAAAAAGGGCGTATGGATGGTCGTAGCTGCGGCGCTTTCGGGAGCGTCAATGCCCGTCATTAGCAGGCTGATCGGGGGCCAAGGCATCGACGCGCTCAGTTCGGCGGCCATGCGCGCCTTTTTGGCAACCCTCATGATGTTGGCGCTGAATCTGAAGCAGCATCCGTTCAAGCGTTTCGACAGGCGCGACACCGGACACTTTGCGTTGACCGGCGCGCTCGCCGTCACAGGAACCTATTCGTTTTATCTGCTCGCCATCGAGTACCTCAACTTCGCAATGGCGGCGATCTTGCTCTACACCGCACCTGCTTTCGTGACGCTCTTTTCGCGCTTGCTCTACAAAGAACCCATATCGAAACGAAAGGCGATCGCTCTGATGCTTACGTTTGCGGGCAGCTTTTTCGTCGTCCGCGCCTATGACGTCGGCCAGCTGCAACTCAACGCCCTCGGCATTGTATTTGGTATCGCGTCGGGCTTTTGTTACTCGATGCTGACGGTGCTGGGGAGCAAGCGCATCGACGCCTATGGATCCCAGCTCAATTGCACCTACCTGACGGGATTTGGCGCGGCATTTTTTCTCTTGCTTCGCCCGCCGTGGAAGCTCCCAGCCTTGACCGTGCCGACGTTGGGTCTTCTCGCCTGTCTCGCGCTTTTCGGAAGCGTGCTGCCTTATATGCTCTACCTGCGCGCGCTGCAAACGGGCCTCGACGGACGGGACGCCAGCATCATCGCGACGCTCGAACCGGTGCTCGTCGCACTGATCGGCGCCATGGCATTTGGCGAATCTATGGCATGGCCGCAATTGCTCGGCATCGCGCTCACCGTTTCTGGTGCTTGCCTCGCCGCGCTGACACCCCAAAAACAGGAAGTCGCAACGTCTTAGGGGAATGCCATGCCTGCGAGACATGTGCAAACGGACATGTGTCCCTCCTGCACTTGCATGGGCTGCGATGCCAATACTGAATAGAAACGCGAGGGGATCTTATGGCGGCAGCCTTGATCATAGCGGCGGGCAAAACCGCCTACACAGACGGATTTCAGCCGCTCAAAAAAGTGGGCGTCATCACGGCCGTGCAGCGCATCGTGGGGATCTTTCAGCGCGCGGGCATCGAGCGGGTCGTGCTCGTCGTCGGTCCGGATGCGCAAAAAACGGAAAAGCATGTATCGGGTGCAGGTGTGATCTGCCTGCGCAACCCCGACTACGAAACCGCGGAGATGCTCGACAGCATCAAAATCGGGCTTCGCTACCTGGAAGGCAAGTGCGAAGGCGTATGCATCACGCCGGTTGACACGCCGCTCTTTTCGGTCGAGACGGTGCTGGCGCTCGTGCAGACGAAGCACGACGCAGCCGTCCCCGTCTGTGCGGGCAAGGCCGGACACCCGCTTTTCCTGGCGTCGCGGCAGTTTTCCACCGTTCTCCGCTATGGCGGCGAAAACGGCTTGGAGGGCGCGCTGGCGTCCAACGCCATCGAGGCCGTCCCGATCGATGTCGCGGACGAGGGCGTTTTGCTGGACGTCGAACGGGAAGCCTCCTTCGATCGCCTGCTTGCCAGCCACAGCATGCGATCACTGCACCCCGACGTCGCCATCACACTGGCGTGCGAGACGGCCTTCTTCGACAAACAGGCCCAGCAGCTTCTCTCGGCGATCGACGAGACGCACTCGATCCGTCTGGCCTGCCAGCGCTTGGGCATCTCCTACAGCAAGGGCTGGAAGTGGATCGGGCAGATCGAAGGGCAGCTCGGCTTCACGGTCGTGGACAGCAAGCAGGGTGGCAAAAGCGGCGGTGTTTCCGTGCTGACCGATCGGGGTCGGGCGCTCGTGGACAGCTACTGCGCGTTTTGTGCCGAACTGAAAGGGCAGGTGAGCGAGGCGTTCGCCCGACATTTCAAAGATTTTCTGCCTCGCTGATCAGCGTCTTCGTTCGAATCGACATGTGAAGGGGCCTCATGGCCTCTTTTTTTGTGCCGATATGCTGGACGAGCTTGCAAATTCCAAGAGCAAAATTGCTCCATTGTATTGACCCTGTGTCGTGTAGTGGCTATAATTGGATTATACATACACGTTAAATAGGGAATAATGTCGAGCTGGGAGGGGGTTTTCACGATGGCGCATCCGCCGGAGGATGTCTGCGAAAACAGTTTGCCCGGTCTGGCTTGGACGTCTGGTGCCGTCGCCGATCGGTTGTCGAAGGTGCGAATAAACGCCTATCGTTTTGCTAAACGCACGTTCGACATATGCGCCGCCCTCGTGCTCTTGATCGCGATCTGGCCGGTCATGCTCGCGATCGCTTCTGCGATCAAGCTGGATTCGAAAGGGCCCGTTTTCTTTCAGCACGCGCGGATCGGACAGGACGGCAAAGGGCTGATGCTTTACAAATTCCGAAGCATGTTCGACGGCGCACAGTCCGCCGAAGCGCTCTTTACGGCGGAACAGAAGGCCGAGTGGGAAGAAAACTTCAAGCTCAAAGACGATCCACGGGTCACGCGGGTGGGACGCATTCTGCGCAAAAGCAGCCTCGACGAGCTGCCGCAGATCTTCAACATCCTCCGCGGGGAACTAAGCTTCGTGGGCCCTCGACCTGTCGTGGCAGACGAGCTGGAAAAATACGGTCCGGCGCGCGCCCGCTTCCTGCGCGTCAAGCCGGGCTTGACCGGCTATTGGCAAGTCAACGGCCGGAGCGCGATCAGCTATGAGGAGCGCATCGCATTGGAGCTTTACTACGCCGACCACGCTTCGATCTGGCTGGATTTGGCGATCATTGGCAAAACATTTGCCGTCGTACTCCAGAAATCCGGCGCAGTCTAATGAACCGAAGGATGGCTTTCAGTATCCCCATCCGCATAGAATGGAGCGAAGCTCGATTTTTGCGAAAGGCAGGGGCAAACGATGGCGACAGGCAGGGCAGGGCAGGGCGGCATCCTCATCACGGGTGTAGCCGGCTTCATCGGCTTTCATCTGGCGAAACGCATCCTTGCGAGCGACAGGGAAACGCCCGTCGTCGGCGTCGACAACCGCAACGATGCGTACAGTGTGGCGCTCAAGGACAGGCGCCTCGCGATCCTGCATGACAGTGCAGCGTGCGGAGAAAAAGGGCGATTTTCCTTTGTAGAGGGCGATCTGTCCGACAAAGCATGTGTGGAAGCGTTGGTTTCGGAGTGGCAGCCGCGCGCCATCGTCCATCTCGCGGCGCAAGCCGGTGTGCGTCGGAGCATTTCTGACCCCGATGCCTATGTCGCCTCCAACCTCGTCGGCTTTTTTCACGTTCTGGAAGCCTGCCGCCACACACCCGACCTGGAACAGTTCGTGTTCGCGTCGTCGTCTTCGGTCTACGGAAACGGCGCGGATATTCCCTTTTCGACCCATGACGCCGCCGATCGTCCGGTATCGTTCTATGCGGCAACCAAACGCTCCAATGAATTGATGGCCTACGCCTACGCCAAACTCTACGGCATCCCGACGACGGGCTTGCGTTTCTTTTCGGTCTACGGCCCCTACGGGCGGCCTGATATGGCGTACTACCAATTTGCCGACGCGATGCGCGAGGGACGCGCAATCCCCCTTTTCAACGGCGGCGAAGTCTACCGCGACTTCACCTACATCGATGATGTGATCGATGTGTTGCTGCGCGTGCTCGAACGACCGGCGGAGGCAGACGGCGACGACGTGTGCTATCGGGTGTACAACGTCGGAAACGCCGATCCGACGCGCTTGACCGACTTCGTGCAAACGCTCGAAAGTTGCTTACGAAAGGTCGGATCGATCGACCGCCCCGCGCGATACGCGCTTCTTCCCATGCAGCCTGGCGACGTCTACCGGACCTTCGCCGACGTCTCCGATCTGGTGCGCGCCTTCGGCTATCGGCCGGAAACGCCGCTATCAGACGGTTTGGGGTCGTTTGCGGCGTGGTACAAGGCGTATCAGAGCGTGGGGACATGACGCGACCCAAAAAAGTGACGCATATCTGCGCCACTTTTTTTGTGGGTTCATTCGGCCGACACAGGCACAAAGGCAAAGCGATCGACGTCGAAGAGACCGCAATCGGTCAGCTTGATCGACGGGATGACGGGCAAAGACAGGAAGGCGAGCGTCATAAAAGGGTCGATGCCGGGCGAAACACCCATGGCGATCGCCGCCTCTTTCAGCGCACTTGAGCGCGCCGCAATCGCCTCGATGGGATCGGGCGACATGAGTCCGGCGATCGGCAGAGCGAGGGACTGCACGATCTGTCCTTCGCGAGCCACGCAGAGCCCGCCCCCCATGCGCTCGATTTCGGCGATGGCGGCGGCCATGTCGGCGTCGTTGTCGCCGATGCAGATCAGGTTGTGCGAATCGTGCGCGACCGTCGAGGCGATGGCCCCGTTTCGCAATCCAAAGCCCGCGACGATCCCGAGGCCGACGTTTCCAGTCGCGCGGTGGCGCTCGACGACGGCCAACTTTGCGAAGCCATCCCCCGCGACGAAATGGCCATTCGTCACGCGGACAATCCGGACGGTCTTTTTCGTGACGATGCTATGGGGCAACACTTCGATGACGTTGGCGTGAACGCCGTCGATCGGCAGGGCGAGCTTGGACGGGTCGAACGCGCCTATGCGGACGCTGTTGCGAACGGCTGTCGCGGGCCATTGGCTGCCGCCCCGGGCGAGCAAGTGCCCCTTCTTCGCCAGGAGCCGCCCGTCTTTCCACGTGGCGACGACATTGCAGGTGGCGAGATCGTCGAAGGCGACGAGATCGGCGGCATAGCCGGGTGCAATCGCGCCGCGCCCCCTGAGGCCATAGCATTCGGCTGCGTTGTGCGTTGCCATGACGATGGCGGCGATCGGGTCAAAGCCCTTTCGGATCGCGACGCGGATGTTGTTGTCGACGCTGCCCTCGCGCAGGATGTCTTCGGCATGGCGGTCGTCGGTGCAAAAGAGGCAGCGGCGCATGTTGCGGTCGGTCACGCCGGTCAGGAGCGCCTCGACGTTTCGCGCGGCCGAACCCTCACGCAGCAAGACGTAAAGCCCCCGATCGACCTTTTCTCGCAGCTCGTCAACGCTTTCGCACTCGTGGTCGGTCTGGACACCCGCGGCAGCGTAGGCGGCGAGCGCCTGACCCGTCACGCCGGGCGCATGTCCGTCGATCCGCTTGTGGGCGGCGAGCCGGAGCTTGGCGAGTACGTCCGGATCGGCGGCGATCACGCCGGGATAGTTCATCATTTCGCCCAGGCCGAGCACACGCGGATCGTCGATCAAAGGCGCAAGCGCGTCTGCATCGAGACAGGCCCCCGCTGTTTCAAAAGCGGAAGTCGGCACGCAGGAGGGCAGCATGAAGTAGACGTCGATGGGGAGATCCCGCGTGCTGTCGAGCATGGCGCGGATGCCGTCCATTCCCGCGACGTTCGCGATCTCGTGCGGATCGGCGATCACACACGTCACGCCGTGTCGGACGACGGCCTTGGCGAACTCCGGCAGCGCGGCCATCGAGGATTCGATGTGGACGTGGGCGTCGATCAGGCCGGGGGCGAGCAACGCGCCTCGCAGATCGACTTCCTCTGTGCCCCGATAGTGGCCGATGCCCGCGATCGTCCCGTCCGCGATCGCGACGTCGCCGCACTCGATTGTCTGCGAAAAGACGTTGACGACGCGGGCGTTTTGGAGGACGAGGTCGGCAGGCTCCTGACCGGACGCAACCCGTATGCGCCTTTCGATCGATATGTTCATGCGTTCTCTCCATGTGTGGATGTCAGAATCGCCCCGCAAAACGCGAGGCGATGGGGTTGCTTTGGATGCGGGTATCGCTTAGGTGAAGATCAGCTTGGCGAGGAAGAGCAGGGCCAGCACATACATGACGACTGTGATGTCCTTGCGCTTGCCGGTCAAGAGCTTGACCAGGACGTAGCTGATCGAACCGAAGACGATGCCGTCCGAAATGCTGTAGGCAAAGGGCATCATGACGATCGTCATGAAGGCCGGGAAGCCTTCGTCGAAATCGGAAAAATTGATCTTGGTCACCGCTTCGGTCATAAAGAGACCGACGACGACGAGGGCCGGCGCCGTCGCAAAGGCGGGAATGACCGAAAAAAGCGGCCAGAAGAGCAGCGAAACCAGGAAGAGAAACGCCGTCGTCAAGGCGGTCAAACCGGTGCGGCCGCCTTCTGCCACGCCCGCGGCACTTTCGACGTAAGTCGTGACGGTCGAAGCGCCGATGAAGGCGCCGAAAGTCGTGCCGATGGCGTCGGACAAGAGAGCTTCTTTCAGCTTGGGGAGTTCGTGTTTTTCGTTGAGGAAACCAGCCTTTTCCGACACCCCGATCAGCGTGCCGATCGTGTCGAAGATGTCGACGAAGAGGAAAGCGAACATGATGGCGATGAAGTTGAAGATGCCGACCGCGCCGAAATTGACCGACTTGAAGGCCGTCGGCAGCATGATGCTGCCAAAGCCCGGCGGCAGGGCGATGACGCCCGAGGGGATGAGGCTGTACATGCCGATTTCAGGATTGGGGACATAGAGCCCCGCGAACTGGCAGATCAGGCCGAGAAAATACGTGGCGAAAATGCCGATGAAGATGGCCCCGCGCACCCGCTTGACGCTGAGTACGATCGTGAGGATGCAGCCGATCAGGAAAAGGAGGGTCGTGATGCTGCTTACTTTGCCGAGTGAGACGAGGGTCGCGTCGCTGCCGACGACGAGCCCACCGTTTTTCAGGCCGATCAGACAGATAAACAGACCGATGCCGACGCTGACCGCGTACTTCATGTTCGCCGGAATCGCCCGGAAGATCGCTTCGCGGACGCTGATGAGGGACATGAGCATGAAGATGATGCCTTCGGTGAAGACGGCGATCAGCGCGAGCTCCCAGCCGTACTGGGCAGCGACCGTGTAGGCGAAAAAGGCGTTCAGCCCCATGCCGGGGGCCAGCGCGAAGGGATAGTTGGCCAGGATCGCCATCATGGCCGTGCCGACGAAGGACGACAGGGCCGTGACCGTGAAGACGGCGCCCTTGTCCATTCCCGCCGCCTCCATGATGCCGGGGTTGACCGCGAGGATGTAGGCCATGGTCATGAAAGTCGTGACGCCGGCCAGGATCTCTTGTGATACGGTCGTTTTGTTCTCTTTGAGCTTGAAGAAGTTCATGTCATTCCACCTTTCCTGAGAATCCTTCCTTTCCTCTGTTGCAAAAATGCCAGTGCCATTATATCACATTTGTGCAATTCATTAGAGTCCGATCGTCTGAAAAAAATCGCGCAACAGATTCATGCAGACGTCTTTGCGGTAGGTGGCGGACACGCGGCCTTCGATCGGCCGGATCGCTTCGTCGTAGGCGGCGAGGAATGCGGTTTTGGACGCCTTGGCTTCTTCGATCGTCTTGCCGACCAGGAGCGCGTCGATGTCGGCGCGTCCGAGTATGCCGTCCGCGATCGCGCCAAAAGCCGTCGAAAGCGAGATGATGCATCCGTTTTCGATCGAGGTGACGGCGGCGAAGGAGACGCGCGCGATGGCCAGCGCTTGGCGTGCGCCGACCTTGTGGTAGTAGGTCGTGGCCCCTTCGCACTTGGGAAGCAGGATCTCGACGATCAATTCGTCGTCCCGCAGCGCCCATGTCTTTTCGCCGAGATAAAATGCGCGGATCGGCAGCAGGCGTTCGCCGGTACTCGACGCCAAGCGGAGCGTCGCATCGCAGACGTAGAAGATCAGCGCCGCGTCGGCCTTGGGCGAACCGTTGGCGACATTGCCGCCCACCGTGCCCATGTTGCGGATGGCGGGGGCCGCGATCTGGCGGACGGCCTGCTGCAAGAGCGCCGGAACGATCGGGCTTTCGAGTATCTCTGCGTATGTGACCGCCGCGCCGATCGCGATCGAATCCCCCCGATCTTCGATGCCGCGCAATTCGGGGATGCGGTGCAAAAACAGGTAACTGGCGTCGGACGGGGCGGCGACCATCAGGTCGGTGCCGCCCGCATAGGGTGTCGCGCCCGCCGCGCGAAGGGCAAGCGCTTCGGCCAGCGTCGTGGGTGTGTAGCTTTTTACCATAGTCCCTCGCCCTCCTTGGCTGCGATGCCGATCGCCTGCACGATGGCGTTATAACCCGTGCAGCGGCAGAGGTTGCCCGATATACCTTCGCGAATCTGTTCTTCTGTGGGATGGGGGTGCTCCGACAGGATGCATTCCGATGCGAGTATCATGCCGGGGATGCAAAAACCGCACTGCACGGCGCTGACGGCGGCGTAGGCTTTGTCGAGCGCGGCGAAACGCGCGGTTTCGCGGTAGCCCTCGATCGTGACGACCGCGCAGCCTTCGAGACGCCCCATGGCGACCATGCAGGAATTGACGAGTTTGCCGTCGAGGAGGACGGAGCACGCGCCGCATTCGCCCTCTTCGCAGCCGCATTTGACGCCGGTCAGACGGTATTCGTCGCGCAGCACGTGAAGGAGCCGCGCGGCGGGGTTGCCTTCGTACGCGACCGGCGCGCCGTTCAAGCGAAACGAGATCATCTGCTTTCCTCCCTCAAGACGGACAGGCTGTCTTCCGCCGAAAACGGAATGTGGTGTATGTCGCAGCGCAGCGCCTGTTCGAGCGCGGCGGTGTAGGCGGCCGGCGCACCGACGAGGGGCAGTTCGCCCGCGCCTTTCGCGCCGTAGGGGCCAAAGGGGTAGGGTTCGACGTGGAGGATCGCTTCGAGCTTCGGCACGTCCATCGACGTCGGAACGATGTAATCGGCCAAGCGATGGTTGCGGATGCGTCCCCCTTTGTCGGCGCGCATCTGCTCAAGCGACGCATAGCCGATGCCTTGCAAAAATCCACCCTCCATCTGGCCAATGACGATGTTTTCGTCGATCGGCGTACCCACGTCGAAGCTGCCCCAAGCGCCCAATACCTTGTGCGTGCCGGTCAGCGTATCGACTTCGAGCTCGATGGCGTAGGCCGCCCAGGCGTAGGTGGGGTAGGCATCGCCGTGAAATGTTTCGAGGTCGAAGGGGAGCATGAAGTCGGGCTCGACAAAGCGCTCCTCGATGATCTGCTCACTTCCCTCGCTCCATTGCGCGCGCAGACGGATGGAGGCGCGGCGCAGCAGCTCGCCCACGACCATCAGCGAGCGCGACGCGACCGTGGGGCCGGAGTCAGCGCAATACGCCGTGTCGGGGTTCTCGATCCGCACGCGTTCGAGCGGACAATCGAGCTCTGTCGCGACGATCTTCGCAAAGGTCGTTTTGAGTCCCTGGCCGATGTCGGAGTTCGAGGTCAAGACGTCGACCGTGCCGTCGGCGTTCTTCCGAATGCGCGCGACGGCTTTGATCAAGTCGCGTTCGCCCGCGCCGGTAAAGCCCGCGCCGTGGAAGACGAGGGAGATGCCGATGCCTCTGCGGTATCGACCGCTTTGCGGCTTGTCGTAGGCCGCGCGCTTGTCCGCGTAGCTCGAAGCAGCTTCGACCTCCTCGATCATGGCGGGCAGCGGCACGGGGAAGTGGTAGAGGCCGCTCGTCGATGTTGAGTCGCCCTGCTTCGCGAGATGCGCTTTTTTGAACGCCAACGCTTCGAGGCCGAGGTCTTTGGCGATGTGGTCCATGATGCGCTCGACGGCAAAGAAGGTCTGCGGCCCGCCGAAGCCGCGAAATGCGCCGCAGGGGATGGTGTTCGTCTTGACGGCCTTGCCGTGCACCTTGAGATGGTCGATCGCGTAGACGCCGCTCGCGCAGATGATGCCGCGCTGGAGCACGACGGGCGTCAGCGTCGTATAGGCGCCGGCGTTGAAGGTGACGTCGATGTCCATTGCCGTGACGCGCCCGTCTTTGACGGCCACTTTGTACACAGAACGGGAGGGATGGCGTTTGCTGGTGAATTCCATGTCTTCGCGGCGGTCGAACACGACGCGGACCGGCTTTTGGGCTTTGTTCGCAGCGACGGCCACCTGGCAGGCGAGGATCGACGGAAAGGCTTCCTTGCCGCCGAAGCCGCCGCCTGTCACGTCCTGGAGCACGCGAATGTCGTCGGCCTTGACGCCGAGCGCCTTTCGAACGGCGGTGTGGACGTAGTAGGGGCACTGCAACGAACCGCGCATCCGCATGCCGCCTTCGAGCGGTTCGGCGATCATGCCCTGCGTTTCGAGGTAGGCTTGCTCCTGGTAGCCCGTTTCGAATGTCTCCTCGAAAACCTTGTCGGCATCGGCAAAGGCCGCGTCGACGTCGCCCTTGCCGTAGTGGTAGTCGAAAAACACCTTGTCGTGATCGTCGATCCGGAGCACGGCGGGGAGGGGCTCGTAATCGACCGCGACTTGGGCGGCCAGCGCGCTGACCTCGTCTTCCTCCGGCCCGACGATCATCAGGATCGGATCGCCGATGTATTCGACCGTGTCCGCCACAAAGACCGGCGTGTCGTCCAGCACGACCTGTACGCGGTTTTCGCCGGGCACGTCGCGGTGATCGACGCTGAAGTAGCCCTCGGGCAGGGCAGGCAGGTGGATGTGCGCGATTTTGGCCTTCGGGACGCTGGAACGCACGAGCTTCCCAAAAAGAACGCCCTGCTTCGGGTGGTCGGCGACGTAGATCGCGTGGCCGCCGACCTTGGCCGCGTGATCCTTTTTCGTTACAGACTGGCTGATCTTCATCGAGATGCGCTCTCCTTCGGTCACATGGTTTACAAAGGGCGTGGCGTGTGGTAGGATGCGATGCGGCGTGTGGATCGGGATATATCAATAGTCATACTTTTCAAACGAGGATGGCCTTATCGTACTACAGCTTCACGCCTTTGAACAGAGAAATTTTTGCCTTTCTCAAAAAATGCGTGCAGAAACCCCATGTTTCGCTTGACATTCCGACGCCGCTGTATTACCTTGCAATTAGATTCTCAGCACCGACAATCGCATACCGCATGGAGACTTGTATAGATCCGCGATAAGGGCGGATGTTTCTACCAACTGCCGCAAATGGTTGACTACAGGTGTTCTGCGCTGCCGGGAGCATGCGCGGACAGCCCCTGCCATTTGCTTTTTTGCGTGCTCGATCACTTTGCTGCTTCGAAGGAGGTTCGTGATGCATCGGAACTTCGTACTCAAAGGAACGGTTTGCTACAGCCAAAGCCCGCACGCGCTCGTCACCCTGCCGGATGCGTACCTGGTCTGCGAGGAGGGCGTCTGCGCAGGCGTCTTCGCCGGATGGCCCGAGGCATACCGCGCCTTTCCCCTCACCGACTGCGGGACGAAACTGATCGTGCCTGGCCTGATCGACCTGCACGTCCATGCGCCGCAATACGCCTTCCGCGGCTTGGGCATGGATCTCGAGTTGCTCGAATGGCTGGCGGCGCACACCTTTCCCGAAGAATCCAAATACCGCGATCTCGGCTACGCGCGGGAAGCCTACACGGCCTTCGTCGATGCCTTGACGCGCGGTCCCAATACGCGGGCCTGCGTCTTCGCGACATGCCACCTGCCTGCCACCCGCCTGTTGATGGACCTGCTGGAAGCGTCCGGCCTCGTGACCCTGGTCGGCAAGGTCAACATGGATCGCAACGCGCCGGACGGCCTTCGCGAGGCAAGCGCCGAAAACTCCTTGCGCGACACACGCGCCTGGCTCGAAGGGATCGAGAAACGCTATGAACGCACAGCCCCCATCCTGACTCCGCGCTTCATCCCGAGCTGCACGGACGAGCTCATGCGCGGCATCGCCGCCATCCAAAACGAATGGGGCCTGCCCGTGCAGTCGCACCTGTCGGAAAACCCGGGCGAAATCGCCTGGGTGCGGGAACTTTGCCCCAACGCCGCGTTCTACGGCGACGCCTACGACCAATTCGGCCTCTTCGGTGGAGATGTCCCGACGGTCATGGCGCACTGCGTCGGGTCGGACGAGAGGGAAATCGAGCGCATGTCCGAAAAAGGGGTCTTCGTCGCGCATTGTCCGCAGTCGAACGCCAATTTGTCGTCCGGTATCGCCCCGGTCCGCCGCTTTCTGTCGCGCGGCCTACGGGTCGGCCTGGGGAGCGATGTGGCGGGCGGCTGCCACACGTCGATCTTCCGCGCCATGGCAGATGCGATCCAGATGTCGAAACTGCGTTGGCGACTCGTCGATGCCGACGACAAAGCCCTCAGCCTGGCGGAAGCCTTCTACCTCGGCACGAAGGGCGGGGGCGCTTTCTTCGGCAAGGTCGGCAGCTTTGAGACGGGCTATGAATTCGACGCCCTCGTGATCGACGACAGCGCACTCGCCGCGCCGTTCACGCTGACGCCCGAAGAACGCCTGGCCCGCGTCGTCTACAGCGAAGGCGAAAGCCGCATCGTCGCCAAGTACGCGCGCGGCCGAACGGTCTTTGCCGCCTGATCGGCGAAGCTTCGGCGGCTGTGCCCGATTTGTGGTAAAATGGATGCGAAGATCGGATCACCACCCGGCAGAGCGCACCGACCGGGAGACAGGACGAGCGTAGCGCCATGTTGAAACAATACCCGCTGCCCAGCACGGGCGGCCTCACCATCACGAACCGCGTGATGGCGCTGCTCTTGGCCGAACTGCGGCAGGGAAGCTTTGCCCAGGCCGACCGTTTGCCGTCCGAAACCGAACTCGCGGCGCGTTTTGAAGTCAGCCGCACCGTCATCCGCGACGTGCTTGCCAAGCTCGAACGCGAAGGCTTCATCGAACGATGTCGCGGTCGGGGGACGATCATCCACCGGGACATCGTGTCGCTGACCAACCGCCTCGATTTGAAGTACGAATACAACGATCTCGTGCGCGGGGCCGGCTGCTTACCGTCCTGCGACAAGCTTTGGGTCGCCGAGGAGGAAGCCGACGACGACGTTGCGGATATGTTGCGCTTGGCGCCGCACGCCAGGGTGTTGCGGGTCGAGAAGCGCATTCTCGCCGACGCCAAACCCGTCATCTACTCGGTCGACTACGTGGACAAAAGCCTGTTCGACCCGCAAGCGCTGGAAGCCATCGACTGGGCGCGCCCCATCTTCGACATCTTCGAGGAATACTGCGGCATCACGGTCGATACCGACCTCGCCACGATCAGCGCGAGCCATGCCTCGCCCGCGATCCGCCGCTTGCTCCACATGAAAGACGAGGAGGCCATGCTCCTGATCCGCGAGCTCGGCTGCTACAAACTGAGCATCCCCGTGCTCTATACGCGGGCTTACTATAGCAACTTTTTTGCCTTTACCGTCTTGCGAAAAAAGATGTAACCCCTACAAAAAAGGGGCCGCCTACGAAGCGCGGCCCCTTTCTGTTGCGTCTCTTGTCTCGCCGATCCCAGAATCCGGCTGTGACACCAGACGCTTATGCGTGTTTGACCAAACCCAGCGAGGCGTCCATCGTGATCACGGTACCGTTTTTCAGCACCTTGGACGCGCCGTAGGCCTCCGCGATCATCGGCAGCCCCAGCGCCAGACAGGCCGCTCGCATCCGGCCCGATTCGTCGATGCCGTCGAGTATGAGGCCGCGCGCCTTTCGCAGCAGGGGCAAAACGGCCTCGCTGCTGTCGTTCGTGACGACAATGCGTCCGTCGTAGCGGAAGGCGTTTCCCCCGAGGGGATTGCGCACCAGCAGCACTTCGCCCGAAACGACGCCGGGCGAAACGCCCTTGCCGCCGCAGAGGATGTTGCCGATCATCTGCGCTTTGATCATGTTGGTCGTTCCGGACACGCCGATCGGCACGCCTGCCGTGATCACGACCATGTCGCCCGTCTTCACGAGGCCGGCGCGCTCGGCACAATCGATTGCGATGTTGAACAGGTCGTCGGTGTCGGTGGCTTCGCTGCAGAGGAAGGGAATGACCCCCCAACTGAGCATGAGCTGCCGCTGCACCCTGGGATCGGGCGTGCCGCAGATGATGGGGCAACCCGGGTGAAAGCGCGATATGCTGCGCGCCGTGTGGCCCGACTTGCTGACCGTGACGATCACCGACGCCGAAAGCTCCATGGCCGTCGTGCAGGCGGCGTAGGAGATCGCGTCCGTGATCGTGGCGTTGGCCATGAGATCCAAGCTCGCCATCCGCTTCCAATAGTCGATGCTCGCTTCGGTGGTGCGGGCGATCTCGACCATGGTTTTCAGCGCTTCGACGGGATACTTGCCGTTTGCCGTCTCGCCGGAGAGCATGGTGCAGGTGCTGCCGTCGTAGATCGCGTTGGCGACATCGCTCGTCTCGGCGCGGGTGGGGCGGGGGTTACGGATCATGCTGTCGAGCATCTGCGTGGCGGTGATCACGATTTTGTCCCGCTTCAGACATTTTTTGATGATCGCCTTCTGCACGACCGGCACGTTTTCAACCGGAATTTCGACGCCGAGATCGCCGCGCGCGATCATGATGCCGTCGGACACCGACACGATCTCGTCGAGGTTGGTCAGGCCCTGCTGGTTTTCGATCTTGGCGATCAAGCGTACGCGCGGATTGCCGCAGGATTCGAGCAGTTTGCGCACAGCCAGCACGTCGTCCGCCTTGCGGACGAACGAGATCGCGATGAAGTCGAAATCGTTTGCGCAGGCGAACGCGATGTCGGCCTCGTCTTTTTCGGTGAGGCTGGGGAGCTGGATGTTGGCACCGGGGAGATTGACGCTTTTTTTCGAGGAGATCGTCGCGCCGTTCTCCACGATGCAGCGCACGTCGCCATTGGCTTCGATCCCCGTCACCCGCATGCCGATCAACCCGTCGTCTACGAGCACGAGCTGCCCGACTTCGATGTCGCGGGCCAGTTCCTTGTAGCTCAAACTCATGCGATCGGCCGTGCCGACGACGTCTTCTTTCGCTATCAGAAAGGGTTGCCCCTCGACGAGATCGACCGGCCCTTCGAAGTCGCCGCAGCGGATCTCCGGCCCTTTCGTGTCGAGGAGCACCGCTGTGCTCAATCCCAGCTCATCCCGGATGCGCCGGAAGCACGTCAGGCGCTCCAGGTGTTCCTCGTGGTTGCCGTGCGAGAAGTTCATGCGGGCGCAGTCCATGCCGCCCACAAGCAACGCACGCATCACGTCGTCGTCACAAGCCGGGCCGAGCGTGCAAATGATCTTGGTGTGGTTCATCGAACATCCTCCGAAGGATCGGGTTGTCTTCAAAATATCCATCCTACCATTATAGCGCGAATCGCCGCATTTGACAAAAGTTTCTCAATAAATGGCATTGGTGCATTATGCCTCGCTGATGCCGAGCTTGTCAAAGACGTAGAAGAGAATGCCGAAGAGCAGGCCGATCAGTGCGCCGAGCGTCATGCCCGCGATTTCGACCACGCCGATCTTCACCGTCAAACCCGACAGACCCGCGACGAAGACGATCGAGGTCATGATGAGGTTTTTGGGTTTACCGTAATCGACCTTGCGATCGACGAGGATGCGCAGGCCCGATGTACCGATCATGCCGTAGAGCAAAAAGGTGATGCCGCCGATGACGTCGCCGGGGATGGTTCGAACGAGGGCCGACAGCGGCCCGATGAACGCGATGAGGATGGAAATGATGGCCGCGCCGGTGATGACCTGCACGCTGTAGACGCCCGTCACCGCCATGACGCCGATGTTTTCGCCGTAAGTCGTCGTGCCGACCGCACCGAAAAGCCCCGACAAAGCCGTTGAGAAGTTGTCCGCGAAAATCGACCGGTGCAAACCGGGGTCTTTGAGCAGATCGCGCCCGACGATCTTGCTCGTGATGATTTGGTGCCCGATGTGCTCGGTCGCCAGCACGAGCGCGACCGGCGCGATCGTGAGCATGTCGCCCAGGTCAAATTGGGCGACTTGAAACTTCGGTATCATGAAAAGCTTGGCTTGCAGAACGGGCGTGAAGTCGATCATGTGGAAGCAAACCGCCGTCAGGTAGCCGCAGACCATTGCGACGAGCAGCGGAACGACGCCTAAAAAGCCCTTGAAAAGCACCGACCCGAAAACCGCGACGCCCAGCGTGACACAAAACACCGTGATGCTTCCCGCAGTGGCGCTTTCGCCCATGAGGTTCGCGCCGATCTCGCCGCCGTTCACCGACACCCCTGCGAGCCCCAGCCCGATCAGCGCGACGATCGGCCCCATGGCCGCCGGCGGCAGCAGGATGTCGATCCACTCCGTGCCGAAGCGGTAGATCACGAGCGCCAGCAGCATGCCGATGACGCCGACCAACACGACGCCACCCTGCGCATAGCGGATGCCATGCCCCGCGATGACCGCTCCGACCGGCGCAAGAAAGGCAAAGCTGGAACCCAGAAACGCGGGCGCTTTGCCTTTTGTGACGAATATGAAGATGAGAGTGCCGACGCCGTTCATCAGCAAGACGATACCGGGATCCATTTTAAAAATGAGCGGCACGAGCACCGATGCGCCAAACATGGCGAACACGTGCTGGATGCTGAGCGGCAACATGCGCAGGAAGGGCACACGCTCCTCGACTTGGATGATCCGTTTCTCTTTCATCGTTTCCCTCTTTTCTTCGGTATGGGCTTTTTTTCTTGCGGTATTATAGCACAAAGAACACCATGAACTCAAGGCGATCTCTGGGGGATTTCATCCCCCAGACCCCTGACTTAAGGGTCGAGGACCCTTAAGAATCCCTATCCGCCAGTCATCAATGCGCAGGCTCGATAAGGAGACCAATTTTTCGGGAGGCTAGCGCACGCGGGTAGGACGACTGGGTTTTTCACTGGAATACGCGCGAAAGCCCATCCACACGATCCAGACGTAGGCGATCGTCTTGGGGATCATCAGCATGCCAATGGGGGGGAGTAGGTCCGCGAAAAGGACGACGGGGAAGTAAAACGCAAAGGATAGCGTGATCGCCAGCCACATTTTCTCGAAGGCGGCATCGCGTCCTCGGGCGGCGGACTGGTAAAAAAACCAGATGAGGCAGGCACCGAGGATGGCGAAGGGGATGTTGCGAAGGATGCCCCAGGACAGCGGAGCGTCGAGCGAAAACCAATCGTTTTGCGGGAAAAGACAGAGCAGCACGCGCACGATCGCGAGACCGTACACAACGACGCAGCGTATACACACGCCGCTCTCTTCCGGATGGTAGCGCCGCCGCCAGAAACGGTAGAGCAGCACGTAGAAAACCGTCATCGTGATCGACGTGACGAGCTTGCCGAAGCCCAGCGACGCCGCATGCCCCGCCATGTCGCCCGACCAAAGCGCGAAGATCCGCGGGAAGAGATGGAAGGCGTCGCCACAGCCCAACACGATCGCCATGATGCCGTAATCGCGCCACACGCTCCCTTTTGGGCTGTTCTTCGCCATCGTCCAGCCCAGCAGCAGAACGACGAACAGATACCCGACGTCAAAAATGGATTCAAAAAAGGCTTGCACGGAATCGCTTCCTTTCACAATTGGCTCACAAATGGCAGGCGCACGCTTGAAAAGGGGACGCATGCTCTATCATGCGCCCCCTGATGCGGTTTGATTAATGCTTTTTGCTCATGAAGAGTTGGACGTAGGAGTCGGCGTAGATCTCCTGGTTCATCAGCACGCGGCCGGTGGCGGCGGCGGCCATGAGCTCATCGTCGTTGGCGTCTGCGATCGCCGAGTCGAGGCCGTATGCCTGGAGCATGACGAGCATCGTGCGGTTGAGCAGCGGACGGTTGGCGCAGCGCTGGGAGATGTTCGACAGGCCGACCGTCGTCTTGGGCGCGGGATCGCTCATCTGCTTGATCTGCGCAAGTGTCTGCATCGTTTCGAAGATGTGATCCTGGGCGACGTTGACCGGCAAGACCAGCGGATCGATGTAGAGGTCGTCGTAGGGAAGGCCGAATTCGTCGCAAGCGGCCAGCATTTCGGCAGCCAGCATGATGCGCTCGTCGGAACCCTTGGGAACGCCAGATTCCTCGCTCATGCAGAGGCCGACGACCTTGGCGCCGTACTTGACAGCCATCGGGAAGACGCGTTCGATCTTGTAGCGGTCGGCGTGGGTCGAGTTGAGCAGCGGCGGGCGTTTGCAGCGTTTGACCGCTTCTTCCATGATGTCGTAGTTCGTCGTGTCGATCGCGAGCGGCGTGTCGACGACTTCCTGGACGGTATCGACCAGCCAGAGCATGGCGTCCAGCGGGTCTTCCGCCGCGACGCCCGCGCTGACATCCAGCCAGTACGCGCCGTTTTCGGTCTGCTTGATCGCCCAATCCTGAACGGGCTTTTTGTCCTTGTTCGCGATCGCTTCTCGGATGTCCTTAAAAATGCCGTTAATCCGTTCGCCGATGATCTCCATAATAAACCTCCCTTAATCGCTTCTCCGCAAGTCGAAATTCCGACTGCATTTCGAATACACATGCGCATTTGCGCGCCTTACGCTTGGCGCGCAAATGCTGCAAGCATGCTTCCAGACAGGGATTCCAAAGGGTTTTGACCCTTTGGTCGGGGTCTTAGGGGATGAAATCCCCTAACGCTTCCCCTAGACCGCGTTGGGCTGCATCATTTCGTCGATGTTCTTCTTGAGCAGCTCGATGGCGCGCGGGTGGCGCATGACGAGGATGTCGGTGCCGGACTGGACGAGGGCGGCGGCGGTGAGGGCTTCCCACATGATGCCGCGTTCGGCCTGTTCGCCCCAGCCGGGGAATTCGTCGGTGCCGACGTTGGCTTCTTTGGCTTTCCAGGCTTCCAGGCCGATCTGGCCGAGGGTGGGCATGGCGAGCATCTTGTCGCCCTGGAGCGCGCCGATGCGGCTGCGTTCGCCGATCGAGTAGGAGTATTCGATGCCGTAGCCGAGGCCGCCGATCGAGGGATCGAGGATGATCTTGTCGGCGGGCAGGCCCATCTCGGTGACGAGGATGTTGAGCTGCTTGCAGATGTTGATGTCGAGCGGCGAGTTCGCGATCAGCGTGTGCTTGTGCACCATGCAAGCGGCGGCGATCGTGTTGTAGTTGTCGTTATCGGCGTTGCCGAGAAGGAGGTTTTCTCCGGCGCAAGCTTCGGCGACGGCGGGGATGATCTTATTGTCAACTTCAGCGACGCCGCAGCCCAGCACGGCGACCGGTACGCTGACCGCTTCGAGCACGCGCTTGACGGTGGCTGCGCAGTCTTCGGGCGAGGTGCCCTTGACTTCGGGATCGGCGCTCGCCAGGCGGATCATGACGATGTCCGCGCCGAATTCGACGGCCTTTTTCGCCCAGGCAGCGGGATCGTTGACGGCGTCGCCATAGGCGTTGAGGACTTCCGGGTTCCACTCGGGCACCATGTCGACGATCTCGATCGCGATCACGGCGCGGTGGGGCATTTCGCCTTCGAAGTGCAGATAGGGCAGGGACGTTTCGCCGCCGACGGTGATGGTGTTGGCGCGGGTGCCGCCCTCGGCTGCCGTCGCGCCGAGAACGACCGTCCCGATCTTGCCAGCGTTTCTATCCTTCAAAACTTGAACAGCCATTGTGTTTCCTCCTATCGATTGGATGTTTCGCGCGCCCACAACCGCGCGGGGGCGATCACGCAAAAACCTTGTCGAGTATCGCGTAGGCCGCCTGGACGCTCGGCGCATCGCCGGGCAGGTCGAAGATCGGCTTGGCTTCGATGTCGAACTGCGTGACAAGCGGGTCGGTGGGGATCGTGCCGATCAGCGTGAGGCCGGTCTTTTCGATCTCCTTTTCGAGGAGCTTGGCGTCCTCGTCGGTCGTGCGGGTCAAAACGAGGTACTTTTGCATGATCTTCGTGTGGATCTGTTTGGTCAAGTCGTTGACCCGGCCGGCCGATCGCACCGAACGCACCGAGCTGTCGCTGACGACGAAGAGGATGTCGATGTCGTCGGTCGTCCGGCGGCTGATGTGCTCGAGGCCCGCTTCGTTATCCATCACGATCACCTCGTAATTGCTCGCCAAGCTCGAAAGGTAATTCTTAAGGATGTTGTTCGGGAAGCAGTAGCAGCCTGGGCCGTCGGGTCCACCCATGACGAGGGTATCGACCTTGTCGCCTTCGTTCAGGAGCGTATGGAGCTGGTACTGGATGAAGGCGTCTTGGCTCATCCCCTCGGGGATGCCGTGGGGCTCCTTCGTCTTGGCGATCATTTCGCTGATCGTGTCGGTATCGGATTCAACGCCCAGCGCCTCATTGAGGTTGGCGTTGGCGTCGGCATCGACGGCGAGGATCGACCTGACGTGTTTCTTTTCGGACAAATAGCGGATCATGAGCGCCGAGAAGGTGGTCTTGCCCACGCCTCCTTTGCCCGCGACCGCGATTTGCAGTGCTTTTTTCTTGTTGGCCGCGCTTTTCCTCGTGTTGAGGTCCATGCGCATGGCGCCGATGTTTTCACTCATCCCAGATCATCCTTTCTGAAATCGATTCCCGTCGTGCCTATCTGTACCTGTTGGGAAACAAACTCAGATCGGTGTGCGGGATAAACATGGCCGAGACGAACTCTTCCATGAAGTGGTTGCCGTTGGACAGTTCAAGGTAGGTCATGCCGTTGGCGATGTCGCGGCAGGAATGGATCTTTGCCCGGTCGAGCAGAAGCTCCAGTGCGCCGTGGAGGGACCTGTTGCCGACGTAGCTGAATTTTGCCTCGTCGATGTCGGGAAGCAAGCCGATCTCGATCGCGTCGGACACGTTGATGAAGCTCCCGAAACCGCCGGCGATGATCACGCGATCGATCGCGGAAAAGTCAAGTCCAGCGTTGTCGAGCATGACTTTGATGCCCGCGAACACGGCCCCTTTGGCGCGGAGGATGTTCTTCGCGTCGTCTTCGGAGAGGAAGATCTCCTTGTCGTTGCCGTACTCCCCGGCGTAGGCCAGGATGTAGAAGGCTTCGCCGTCGAGGAAGCGCAGACGCGACGTTTCGGCCTTGCGGTTGAACAAACCGCTTCGATCGATGACCCCTGCTGCGCGCATCTTGGCGAGGACGTCGATCAGCCCCGAACCGCAGATGCCCGCGGGCGGTTGTTGCGCGATCGTCGACAGACGAGGTTCCCACGTGTCGGGATCGATCTCGACGGCGTTGATCGCGCCGTCCATCGCCCGCATGCCGCAAGCGATGCCCGAGCCTTCAAAGGCTGGTCCGGCCGAGCAAGCGCAGGTCATCATCCATTCGGCGTTGCCGAGGACGAGTTCGCCGTTTGTGCCGATGTCGAGGAAGAGCGCGATATCGCCCTGGATCTCGTGCAACCCCGTTGCGAGGACGCCCGCCGTGATGTCGCCGCCGACGTAGCTGGCGACGTTGGGCATGGTCATGACAAAAGCGTCGGGATGAATCCCGAGGTTCAGGCGTCTTGCCTGTGCCGATGGAAACTCGATCGCTGCCGGAATGTAAGGTTCCAAGCGCAGGTACTTCGGCGAGACGCCCATGAAAAAGTGCGTCATGACCGTGTTGCCCGCGACGACGGCGGCCTTGATGTCGGTGCGTTGCAGCTCCGTCGCCTCCAGCAAGCCCTCGATCAGTTCGTTGATGGTGTCGATCGAAGCCTTGTGAAGCTGCTGCAAACCGTCATCGCCCTTCTCTTCGGCGTAGATCATGCGACTGATCACATCCGAACCAAAGACGCTCTGGAGGTTGTAGCGGCCGCGCTTGGCCAGTTCGACGCCCGTTTCGAGGTTGACGAGGCTGATGGCGACCGTCGTCGTACCGATGTCGATCGCGAGCCCGCACAGCGGCCGTTGCGCTTCGCCGGAAACGATCTCGATCATCTTCCAAAAGCGCCCGTTGAAGACCATCGTGGCCGTGATCACGCCGTTTTGTTCGCGCATCACTTCGGGCAGCCTTTGCAGTGCGTTGAGCGAGATGAGCGAGTCTGCGCCGAAGTGCTTGCGCAGGGCGATGCGGACACGGTCGAGGTCGTTCGTGTTTTCGTCGAGCGTCGGCATGTCGAGGCGCAGCGTGATGCGCTGGGCGATCGGGTTGAGCGCCTTGAGCTCCCATTTGAGCGCGCGCAAACCTTCGCCGGGCTTGTCGAGCAGTACCTGCTGCTTTTGCAGGCGCGAATCCTCGGGAATTTCGACGCTCATGTCGCGATCGACGATCACTTTGCAGGCGAGGTCTTCTTTTCCGTCGACGATCACGCGGCACTTTTTGCAAGTGCCCCGTCCGCCACAGGGGCTGTCGATCGCGACGCCCTGGGAAAAGCAGGCCTGAAGCAACAGCGATCCCGATTCGACTTCGAGCACGCGATCGTCGGGCAAAATCGTAACGGTACAAAGAGCCATCGGCGTACCTCAAAATGGAAAAGTAATTTAACAAATGGGATTCTTAAGGGTCCTTGACCCTTAAGTCAGGGGTCTTAGGGGATGAAATCCCCTAACGTTCCCCTACGCGAAGTTGGCCTTTGTGAAAGCGCGGAGGCCGGACGCTTCGCTGGGGGCGACGACGACCTTCCAGCCGGACTTTTCTTCGAGGGCACCCTTCATGACGGCGACGTAGCCGGGGATGACGATGGTGCGGGTGGCGACCTTGTTTTCGAGGTCGATCTCTTTCATGAAGGCGGCGACGTTGTCGGCGGTGAACTTGCCGGCAGCGTAGGCCGTCAGAACCGAAGTTCCATCGGTGGGCGCGGCGATCATGTAGAGAGGCACCTTTGCGCTCGAAAGCTCGCCTTCGACGCTATAATAAGTAAGGGAGAAGTTCGTGGTGCAGAAGACGGGGCTATCGGGCGAGGTATCGCCGATCGAATAGATGTCCGGCACGACCTGGCTGGGTTTCTGCGGGTCGGTGTAGAGGTTCATGCGCCAGGACAGAAGCGGCAGGATCTGGCTCTTTTCGCATGCCTTCAGAACGACGAGGCTGGCGTATTTCGAGGTGTAGCCCGTCGCGAGCACGACGTTGTACTGGGCGTCATCCGTGTCGGCGACTGCCATGGACGGATAGCCGAAGGGGCGATATTTCTTCTTGACAGCGAGGCGGCGAACCTGGGTCAGCTCGGCGATCTGCTGGGAAAGGCCCTGCGCGCCGGTGTCGATCACGAGGTCGGTGTAAACTTTCGCCACCTGCTCGACGAGATCGCTCGTGGAGTTGAGGTCGTGGCCCTTGACGGCGAGCGGTACTTCGTATTTCTTGGCGAGTTCGGCCATCTGGCCCCAGTTCTGCTCGGTCGCAGCGTAGACAAGGGGCTTCTCGGCGGCGCATTCTTTGAGTGCGGCTTCGATGACGTCGGCGTTGTCGGCCATGAGGACGATGGCGAATTTGCCTTTTGTGGCGATGGCCTTGGCAGCGGCGGCGAAGGTCGCGGCGTCGCCCGAAGCGTTCTTCAGCGCGAACGCATCGACGCTGACCGTTTGGCCGACGCGCTCGAAGACCAATCCGTTGATCGCGTCGATCGCGGCGTCATTGCAGGCGTTGTCATCGATTTCGATGGCGTAGCAGGTCGGGTGGACGAAGGATTTGTCGTGGCGGAAGATGATCGTTTCGTCGCCCATTTCGCGTACTTTGTCACCGGCGCCGATCTTGACGAGCTTGATCGGCGGGGCTGCCGCGCCACCGAGCGTCTCTTTGCAAGCGTCGGAAGCATAGGGGCACTTGTCGAGCGAGGTCTTCGCGGCGGCGAGCGCCATCGCGAATGCCAAGCAGGTGGCCTGTCCGCATTCTTTGCAGTTCTTTTTGGGCAAGAGCTTGAAGATTTCAATACCGGTCATGTGCCTATACAACTCCTTTTTTTACGGCTACGCCGTCATTTCCATTCCATTGTAACACCAAATGCGACTCCGTGCTGTTTCGAAATATGCCCAAACGCGGCAGCGACCATCTCCCGAAAATTGGGAGATGGTGCAGCCGCATGTGAACATTGTAGTGCGCAGGGCGCTGGATTTTACAGAAGCGAATCCATCGTCAGCGCGGGATGGCCCTTTTCTTCGAGGAAGGGCAGAATCTCTTCGGAGGAGGTGCCGATGGTCTCGTCGGCGATCTTGTCGACGAAGTCGGCGCCCAGGCCTTCTTCTTCGGCGCGCTTTCTGAAATCCTCGCCCAGGAAATCTTTGAGGCTCTTGGGCATCCAGACGATGCGGGCCATGCCGCCATCGGCCTTGATGAACTTCTTCGAGTTGATGTAGCTGCGGCCGATGCCCATGAAGCCCGGGCTCTGCACGCCGCCGCCGACCGTGCCGGCCAGCGTCGAGAAGGTCATACCGACGGGGGTTTCGCCGCCGTGCTCGCGGGTCGTGATCATCAGGCCGTTGGCTTCGGGGACGATGGCCATGATCGCTTCGAAGCAGCCGCAGCTCGTCATGGGCATTTCCATGAAGCTGTAGAGCGCCACTTCCTCGACCGAGCCGTTCGTCGCGCGCTGCATGAAGTCGTTGACCGAGCCCCAGCGACCGGTCTGCTCGTCGATGGTGTCTTCCTTCTTGATCGGCTGGTTGGGGCCGGTCGGGGTGATTTCGAACGAAGCCTTGGCATCGAGCCAGCTCACGGCGCCACAGAGGCCGACGCGCTCAGGCGAGACGACGCAGCAGTGGTTGGGCGCGAAGGACTGGCAGAGCGTGCAGCTGTAGAGGTCTTCGACGTTTTCGTCGGTCAGCTCGCCGAGGCGGGCGTCGCGCTTGGCGTAGACGGCCTTGGCTTCCTCGTGGTGCTGCGTGACGAGCGCCGGATCGGTGAAGATCTCGACTTCGACGCGGTCGACGATGGCCGGGAATTCGCTCTTGAACTTCGCGATGAGGATTTTGCCGAAGTCTTCGAACTTAAAGCCCTTGGAGGCGGCTTCCTTGCTGACGCGCAGCCAGTTGATGTCGCGCTGGGCGACGTGCCAGATGCCTTCGCCGTAGTTGATGAAGTAGTGGATGCGGCGTTCGAGGACGCCCTCGAAGTCTTCCTGCATCTTGCGGCCGTAGATCTTGACCTTGAGGCCGAAGGGGGTCTTGTCGCCTTCCTTCAGGTCGGTCAGCTCGGGGCCGTGGACGGTGATTTTGTTGTCTTCGATCTCGTCTTCGCCGACCATCTTGACCAGCTCGAACGCTTCGGTGCGGCCGCCGCCCATTTCGACGTACATGTCGGCTTTGCGGATCGTCTCGCCTTCGAAGGCCGGACCGATCGTGATCGGAACGTCGATGTCGAGTATCTTCAGCTTGATGCCGCGAAGTTCCATCGCCGTCTGGACCATCTTTTTGTAGTCCGGCTCGGACAGGTACCAATCGGGAATCTCTTCCTCGACAGGCTGGTCGGTGACGATCGGGATGCGGATGAAGTTACAGGCCAGGTGCGCTGCCGAGCGGACTTCGTCCTGTTCGCCCAGGGCGAGCACGAAGGCGCGGACGCGGCGCTGCTGGTAGTCGAGGTGTTCTTCGCGCTTGCCGGGGGCGATGCCGCCGAACGCCAGGCTGGCGCGCAGGGCGAAGTTCGCCGCGTGGACGATCTGCGTGAAGTTGCCGAGCGGATAGGTGATGAAGTCGACGCCGATCTTGACGTTCTGCTCCAGCAGCTGCTCGATGATCTCGTTGCAAAGGAAGATCATCATGCCCTTGCCCTGGAGATCCTTGACGAGGGCAGCCGCTTCTTCGGAGGAGCGGGCTTTGCCGAGGATGACCGCGACGCCGGGAATCGTGAAGTCAACGAGCTGGATGCCGGTCTTACGCATGATCGGGTCGCCGACGAAGCCGGTCCAGGGTTCGACGCCTTCGAAGGGGTCGCCGTTGATGTAGTTGAGCGCCTCGATGATCTCGGCGGCGTAGAGGGTCGCTTCGCCGTTGAGCATGGCGGCTTCGTGGGTCAGCTCGTTGCGGACCTTTTCGCTGCGGACGCGGTTGAGGATCGGAACCAGGTCGCCGATGGTCTTGACGTCCTCGCCGCTCAGCGAGAAGATGACCGGCAGGCGGTAGGCAGTTTCCGGATAGCAGACGGGTCGATCTTCGCCATAGGTGCGGATCGCTTTATCGAGCAGGATGTTGGCATAGCTCGTCGCGACGACGGTGCCTTCATACGCCCGCTTGAACAATTGGTTTGCCATGGTTATGTATTCCCCCTTCTCTCAACGAAGTCAAAAACTCCAATGTCCGGCCGCCTGGGCGGTCATAGCTTGCCCAAAGCGACCGGTAACTAGCGCAATGTATTTAGCAGCCTTCGTACAGCATGGTCGGGTACTTGCCGCCGTACTTCTTCGCGGCTTCGCGGCGGACGCGCATCAGCCACATGCGGTTTTCGAGGCGGCGGAGCATTTCGACGGCGGCCTTGTCGGGATCGGTTTCGAGGATGAAGTATCCGCCGAAAACGTCGCGCGCGATGCTCGTGCAGGTTTCAAAGACGAGGTCGCTGCCCTGGACCGGCGGCATGACGCCGACGTGGCAGGGGATACCGTTCGAGATGACCCAGGAGCCGATCGCGACGGCCTTTTCGCTCATCGCCTCGGGGGCGCTGGCGATGAAGGGGAACTGCGGAACCGGAACGCCCATCGTGCCGGCGAGCTTGCTCCAGAAGGTGGCGACGCGGCTGTTGTCGACGCACGAACCCATGTGGAAGATCAGCGGCAGTCCGCATTCGAGTCCGCTCGCCGCTTCGAGGTCGAGCAGGAACTTCTTGAGGCCGGGGCCGGCATAAGCCTCGATGCCTTCGTGCGAGAGCATGCCCGCTTTGGCGTAAGCGCCGGCGGCGCAGCCCGTCGAGACGAGGAAGACGTCGTTCTGCGCGAGGAACTGCGCGATCTTGAGCGCGGGTTCGTCGTGGACGGTCTTCTGGTTGTTGCAGCCGGCGAAGGCCGCGACGCCCTTGATCTGGCCCGACTCGATCGCGTCGGTCAGCAGGGTCAGCGGGTTCTCCGGACGCAGCTTGGCAAAGAGGTCGGTGATCGCTTCGAGGCTGAAGCCGCCGACGACCGATTTCTTGTACTGCGGAATGTGAACGAGGCTCTTGTTGCGCTTGCCAAACTGTTCGATCGCGACGCGGATGATCTTGCGCGCGTCGTTCATGGCGGTGCCTTCGTTGAAGTTGACGTGCATGGTGCCCGGGTTCTTGCTGATGGGGCTGGTCGTGATCAGCTTGGTGTGGAAGCACTCGGCGACGTCGCGGGTCGAGGGCATGATGCACTGGACGTCGACGACCATGACGTCGAGAACGCCGGTCATGATCGCGAGCTCCTGCGTGCCGAAGTTCGTCGCGGTCGGGACGCCTTCGCGCATGAGGACTTCGTTGCCCGTGCAGCAGATGCCGCAGAGGTTGATGCCCTTGGCGCCGGCGGCTTCGGCTTCGGCCTTCATTTCGCGCGCGGCGTAGACGACCATTTCCGAAAGCAGGGGGTTGTGGCCGTGGACGGCGATGTTGACCATGTCTTCTTTCAGCACGCCCAGGTTGGCTTCCGTCACGATCGGGACGGGCGTTCCGAAGAGGATGTCCGAGATGTCGGTCGCGAGGCTTTCGCCGGTCAGATCGCCCAGGGCCGCCTTCAGGCCGCCGAAGATGATGTTGATCGGGTCGGCGTCGGTGCCCATGTGGGTCTGGTGGAGCACTTCGACGACGCTGCGGTCGATGGCGCTGGCCATGATGTTCGTATCCGTGAACTTCTTGGCGCGCTCTTCGTCGATGATCGTGTACAGGTAGGTGCAGGGGTCATAGTCGATCTTGCCGAAGTCGTTCAGCGCTTTGACGGCGACGTCCTTGGCGATCTCTTTGGCATCGCGGCCTTCGGTCGGGACGCCGATGCGCTTGGCGACGCGGTCGAGCTTGGCAGCGTCGGCAATTTTATAGTCGGGCGCGTGGCCTTCGACGGCGGCGAGCAGGGTCTGCGCGATTTCGCGGCCGTGGTCGCTGTGCGCCGATGCGCCGCCCGCAATGTAGCGAACCAAGTTGCGCGAGACGATCGAGAACGCGTCTGCGCCGCAGATGCCTTTGTCGGCGCCTGCCTTGTTCGGGACGATGCGGCAGGGGCCCTGGATGCAGATGCGGCAGCAGACGCCGGTCTGGCCGAATTTGCACTGCGGTTGCTGCGCCTTGTAGCGGTCAAATACTGTGGTGATCTTGGCGGCTTCGGCGATGTCGAGCATTTCGATCGCCGCCGGGTCTACAGTTCTCCATTTCATAACTTCTGCCACGTTGGTTACCTCCTTCTCCTACCCTTCGGGTGAAAAAACCGGTGAAACTTTTGGTGCTTGGTATAACAGATTTCTTGTCTTGGAGCGCTGTCCCAGATGCGGCATACCCGTTGGGGGTTTCCGCGGGGCAGATCAATGGGGGAGCAACTGGGAAAGCACGGTTTCGAGCTCTTCGTTGTCGAGCTCGGTCTGGCTGCGACCGATGCCCATGCCTTTGTCGGCGATCGCGTCGGAGTCGTGTATCATGCCGAGAAGCTCGGCAGGGGCAAAGTGTTGCCGGACAAAGGCTTCGTCGCGTTCGGAGCGTACTTTGTTCGCGATGAACTCGACTTTTTTGACGCCCAAATCCTTGGCGAGATCTTCGACGACGCGGGCGGTGTTCACGCTGTTCATGCCCGGCTCGGCGACGATGAGGATTTCATCGACGCAGCTCGAGGTTCCGCGCGTCAGATGCTCGATGCCGGCGCCCATATCCATGATCACGACATCTTTTTCGTCGAGTATCAACGAATTGACGACGGCCTTGAGGAAAGTGTTCTCGCGGCAGTAACAGGCGCTGCCGCCCTTTTTGACACCGCCCATCCGCAAAAAACGGATGCCGGAGGGCGTTTGGATGGAGAAGCGCTCGGCGACATCGTCGACCAGGGGGTTGAGGCTGTACATCGCGCCGTCGCCCGCCTTTTCGAGCACCAAGTCTTGCTTTTCGATGATGGGACGGATCGCGTCGAGCTCCTTCTCGTCCAGGCCCAGCGCAAAGCCCAGGCTGCTGTCGGGGTCGGCGTCGACGGCGATCACGTGATAGCCATGTTTGGCAAACAGTTTGGCCAGGTTGGCGGAGATCGTCGTCTTGCCGACGCCGCCCTTTCCGGACACTGCAATCTTCAATCCAATTTCCTCCTCTGTGGTTACAATCCATGCTTGCAACCGACGAGATGAGTATATCGCGTATGCGTGTAAAACCCAATACGTAAGTTGACGGGAATTTTGACAAAGGGCAAGGAAAGCGGCAAGCATTGACAAACGATTCGCAAATTGGTATGAAACAATACGCGTTCTCGTTTGCTTACATTTCGTAGACACAACCAAACGTTTTGTTGAACGCCGGTCTGCTGCCCGCTAAAACCCCGCTGTCCGGATCAAGGCGTATGCGCCTTCACTCGCCGCGACGACGATGTCCTCGACCGGCAAGTAGCTATCCGCCGTGGCGTCAAAGAGGATCGTCCCCGAGGCGGGGATTTCCTCGTCACCCTGCCAGACGACATAGCGGACGGGAAAGGCCGGAAAGAGCGGCAATTCAACCGCTGCGTGGCCGTGTGGCGCCTTGCTTCCGCCGAGTGCGGCTGCAGCGCGATAGAGCGCGTCAAAGTCTTCGGAAAAACGTTTGACAAAGGGATTGATCGCGCGCTTTTGGAAGTTCGAGCAGTAGATCGCGCCGCCGTTTGGCAGCTCTTTGAAGGAGATCGCCCGCCCGCTGAGGGCTTCCCCCGTCGCGGTTGTCAGGTAGTGGACCATCAAAACGCGCGCCACAACCGGCACCTCGCCATCGCAACCGACGCGTTCGACGCGGTTTTCGTTGCGGAACACATCATAATCAACGCCCAGGTAACGCAGGCGAAAGGCGTCTATGGTCGGATCAAATGGGATCTTTGCGTGGGAGGCAACGAGAACGGGATCGAGTGAACGGAGGCGATCGGCCCCCAGTTCATAGGCGAGTTGATAGGCTTGTTTGAGTTTGTTGTCCAAAGGTGCCTGGCCAGCAAAAGCAGCAGGCGCATCTTTGTTCATGAAATCGTTCCCTTCGCATGCTTTTTGGAACACGCCCTAACGGATCGGCCGGCAGCAAACGCTGCAATCGAAGTTCGATTTGATAAACAATAAATTAACGGTATACAGTCCCATTTAAACAGTTGTGGGCCGAATTGAATAGTGCTTTTTTTGTGCTTTTGTTTGATTCCTTGTCAAGAATGGAGGCGAAGCGTCCTTTGGGCGCCATACCCCCCTCGGGTAAGGAAAAAGCCCCCGTTCGGTGCTCTCGCACAGAACAGCGCGAAAGCGGCGAACGGGGACGCAAACGAAACGAATTACAGAACGCCGTCGAAGAAACCTTCGCGGAATTTCATGATGTATTCCATGCAGTAGTCGTCGTGGCCCATGAGGGCGTCGGCGGCGTAGAGGAAGCTCATGAGTTGTTTGTCCATCGGGTTGAGGATGGCGCCGTCCATACCGGCCGCGATCGCCGCAACGAGGAAAGCTGTGTTCATCAGCTTGCGAGCCGGAATGCCAAAAGAAATGTTGCTCAGGCCGCAGGTGATGTGGACTTCCGGCCAGGTCTGCTTGATCGTGCGGATCGTATCGAGCGCGACGTGTCCGTAGTGGTTGCCGGTGCCGATCGGGCGAACGAGGGGATCGATGTGGATGTCGTCGAGCGCAACGCCTTCGGCCTGGAGCTTCGTGATCAGGCTCTTGGCGATCTTGACGCGTTCTTCCGCTGTCTCGGGCATGCCGCTGTCGTCCATGGTCAGCGCGACGATGCCGGTCTTGAATTCGCGCACCAGCGGGATGACTTCGTTCCAGCGGGGCGTTTCGTCGGTGATCGAGTTGAGGATGGGTTTGCCGTTCTTGTTGGCGATCAGGCCCGCGCGCATGGCTTCGGGTTTGGGGGAATCGATCGCGAGGGGGAGGTCGGTCGCCGCCTGGACGGTCTCGACGAGCCAAACGAGGTGATCCTCTTCGCCTTCGACAAAGACGCCCGCGTTGACGTCGATGTAGGTTGCGCCGGCTTCGGCTTGGGCGACGGCGAGATCGGCAATGACCTTGGCGTCACGGTTTTCCACAGCGGGACGGACAGCTTTCAGGGTGCTGTTGATTTTTTCGCCGATGATAATCAATGGAATTTCCTCCTCGAAGTTTGATCGCGGTGGGATGCTACGAACAGATCTGCTGACAAGAAAGGTAGAATTCGCCAATATCAAGTATACAGCCATGTTATGCGGATCACAAGGGCGTTACTCTTGCCTTTATGTCAAAATACTTGTCGCCCGCCTGTAGAAAAAGCTTGTAGAAAAACAGGCGGGTCCCTGTGGAACCACGCCTGTTTTAATACATGCGGCCCGCATTTCGGGCCTTTTCCTGCGCGATGACGTTCTCGTAATGCTGGCGCGCAGCCTCGAGGCGGATCACAGCATAGTCGACGAGCGCCGGCGCGCTGACCGCGTCGAAATAGCGTTGTGCATCCTTCCAGCGGCGGAGCGCTTCTTCGGCGGGACGCTCTCCCGTCGGAACGTATTCGATCGGCCGCTTCACCTTTCCGAAGCGTGTCATGTGCATGCCTCCTGTCAGCGTTTCGCTTGAGGCATGGTATTCCCCTTTTTTCGACATCCAAAACCCACAGCGCCCGCTTTATTGCACCAGGGCATTTCGCTCCGCCCGCGCGACGGGTTCTTCATCGTAGGCGGACGCATCGTCTTCTCCCTCGTCCGCCGTATTGCCCGCTTCGGCTGTGTCTGTGATCGGCGGATCGGTGGGCGCGCTTGCCTGCGCTTGCTGGCTGCCGCTCTCCTCCCATTGGGGGGCTTCGGCGAGGAAGAGCGTCTTTGCGTTGGCCGTCAGCGCCTCCCACGAAGAGGGGGGCGACGTGAAGAGCGAGGGGGGCGGGGTGTAGTTTTTCGCGTCCAAATACGCACACCGGACCGCGCCGCTCTCCATGAACTGGAAAAAAAGAGCGCCCTTGTAAGGCCCTTCGGCCGACAGCAGCTGGACAAACAGGCCATTCCCCGTCTGGATACTCTCAAAAAGACGGATGGTCTTTCCCGCGTCGTTTTTGATCTGCGAGATGAGGGCATGGCGGTTCACGTCGATTTTGCCGCGCAGATGGAGCGCGACGCCGTTGTCGGTCATGTTGGTGGCGAAGAGATATTGCCCAGGTTCGTCCGGCACCGCCTCGACGCTGCCGTCGACCTGGCCGCTTGGATCGAGCCAGGCGCCTTCGCTTTCGGGCAGAAGCATCAGCGCGTTCGTGTACTGCCAGATGTCGGCGTGCGCGACGTCGAGCGGCAAGATCCAAGTGCGCGCATCGTCGGTGTCGAGGCCGTTGATGTTGAGGCTGGCTGCCGCCCAAAACGCATCGACCGATCGCATTTCCAGCATGAGCGGGTTCGTCGTGTCGGCGGAGGCCACGCTTTTGGCTGCCGCGCCCTCGGAGATGGGCGGCAGTTGGCTCACGGCCTGTTCTACCGGTCGGGGCGGCGCTGTCTTGGCAGGTACGAGGCTGGGGGCGACGGCGACTTGTGGGCTTTCGGACGCTTCTTCGCCGGGCAGAGGCGTCGGTTGCAGGCCCGCGAACATCGTCTCTTCGGGCAGGGACATCGCGTAGACCACGAAGCCCGCGATCAAGCCGACGAATACCGCCAGCGCGATCACCCAACTGTAATTTTTCCGCTTTTTTTTGCGGCGTGGAAAGGCCTGCATTTCCAGCGCTTCACCCAGCGGGCTTTCAAAACGACCGATTTCGCGGTCGGTGCGTTCGAAACGATCGTAATCCCAGTCACGGTTCATCTTTCGTCCCATCTTTCGCAGGCTTCAGAAGGCGCGATACAGCTCATTCATACCAAAGGGATGCGTATGCACCTATATCATACTAAAAGCATCCGAATTTTGCAAGGGATTGAAAAGATGTAAATACATACCATATTCATCGACAAAGCAAGACCCCGCTTTTGTGCGGGGCCTTGCGGCAGGGATTTGCCTATTCGCTTACGCAGATCGCACATGCCTCACGCGTCCACTTTGCGGAAAAGCAACGTGTCGCCTTCGACATAGCCCTCTACGTGGTCGCCGATCTTGATCTGCCCACGGAGGATCTCCTCGCTCAGGCTGTCTTCGACACGTTGGGTGATCGCCCGCCGGAGTGGCCTTGCACCGTACTCGGGATCGAAGCCCGCCCTGGCCAACAAGTCGAGCGCTTCGTCGCGCATGCGCAGGTGGATGTCGCGGCTTTCGAGGCGCTTGATCACGTCGTTCATCATGAGCGAAACGATCTTGCGCGTGTCGGATTCGTCGAGCGGGTTGAAGACGATGATCTCGTCCACGCGGTTGAGAAACTCCGGCCGGAACACCTTCTTCAGTTCGGCGAGCATGTTCTCCCGCTGCCGTTCAAAGTCTGCGTAGGCCCCCGGTTGCACCGGCGTACCGAAGCCGACCGTCTTCATCGCGCCGAATTTGCGCGCACCGACGTTGCTCGTCATGATGATCACGGTGTTGCGGAAATCGACCGTGCGGCCCTGCGCGTCGGTCAAACGACCGTCATCGAGTATCTGGAGCAGGATGTTGAACACGTCGGGGTGGGCCTTTTCGATCTCGTCGAGCAAAATGACCGCATAGGGCTTGCGGCGCACCTTTTCGGTGAGCTGTCCGCCCTCGTCGTAGCCGACGTATCCCGGCGGCGAACCGGTCAGCTTCGAGACGGAATGCGGCTCCATGAACTCGCTCATGTCGAGCCGTATCATCGAATTCTCGTCGCCAAAGAGCGTCTCAGCCAAAGCCTTGCAAAGCTCGGTCTTGCCGACGCCGGTCGGCCCCAGGAAGATGAAGGACCCACTCGGACGCTTGGGATCTTTTAACCCTGTGCGCGCGCGCCTCGTCGCCGCTGCCACGGCTGCGACGGCCGCATCCTGGCCGATGACGCGCTTGTGCAATTCGTCTTCCAGTCGCAGGAGCCGCTCGCTCTCGTCCTCCGTCATCTTTTCGACCGGGATATTCGTCCAGGCCGCGACGACGTGCGCGATGTCGTCTTCCGTCACGACGAGCTTGGCGTTGCGCTTGTCGTTCTCCCAGGTATTGCTTCTGAGGGCGATCTCATCGCGAAGCTTGTGCTCTTCGTCGCGCAGCTGGGCCGCCTTTTCGAACATCTGGTTGCTGACGGCCTCTTCCTTGTCGCGCTGCAACGCCTCGAGCTTATCCTCGAGATCTTTCAATCCCGGCGGCGTAACGTAGCTTTGGATGCGCACGCGCGACGCCGCTTCGTCCATCAGGTCGATCGCCTTGTCGGGCAAAAAACGATCGGCGATGTAGCGGTCGGAGAGCTGCACCGACGCTTTGATCGCTTCGTCGGAGATCGTCACTTTGTGGTGCGCTTCGTACCTGTCTCGCAAGCCAAACAGGATCTGTTCGGCTTCCTCGGGCGTCGGCTCGCCGACCAGCACCGGCTGAAAACGGCGTTCGAGCGCGGCATCCTTTTCGACGTGCTTGCGGTATTCGTCGAGCGTCGTCGCGCCGATCACCTGCATTTCGCCGCGCGCCAAGGCCGGCTTGAGGATGTTGGCGGCGTCGATCGCGCCCTCGGAAGCGCCCGCGCCGACAATGGTGTGCAGCTCGTCGATGAAGAGAATGACATCCTTGGCCTTGATCACCTCGTCCATCACGGTCTTGATGCGCTCCTCAAACTCGCCGCGGTACTTCGCTCCGGCGAGCATGCCCGCCAGATCGACGGCCACCAGCCGCTTTCCCATCAACAATTCGGGAATGTTCCCATCGGCAATGCGCTGCGCCAAGCCTTCGACAACGGCGCTTTTGCCGACGCCGGGGTCGCCGATCAGCACGGGGTTGTTTTTCGTGCGCCGCGACAGGATCTGCTCGATGCGCTCGATCTCTTTGTCGCGCCCGATGATCGGGTCGAGCTCGCTCTGCTGGGCTGCCTTTGTGTAATCCTTGCCGTATTGGTCGAGGGTCGGCGTGTTGCTCTGACCGCCGCCTTGTGCTGACCGCCCACCGGCCGACACCGCCGCGCCGTCCTTGTCGATTCGGCGGAGCAGAGAAGGCAGCTTGACGCCCAAGCCCTGCAAAATGCTGACGGCGATGCAATCCTCTTCGTGCAAAATGGCCAGCAGCAAATGTTCGGTACCGATGTAGTTGTCGCCCAGGCGCCGCGCCTCTGCGACGCTCGACGCGATGATGTTTTTTGTGCGCGGCGTGTAGTCGAACTTTGCCCCTTCTTCCGGTTTGCCCCGACCCACCAAACGATCCATCATGCCGATCAATCGTTCCTGGTCGACGCCCTCCTCCCGAAGCGCGCGCGACGCCGCACCGTCGCCCTCGAGCAGCAGCCCCAGCAGCAGATGTTCGCTGCCGACGTAGCTGTGGCCCAACTTCTTTGCGCAATCCTGCGCCAAACCCAGCGCGTTTTGTGCACCGCGGCTGAATTTTCCGTACACATTGTCCATAGAATCACCTTTATCTTGTATCATTGAACCCAATTTCTGAGAACCCAATTTCGAACCCAATTTCGCCCAATCCCCTCGGATTCACACGCCACGGCGTGGCGGGTGAAAGCGGGGAGGTGGACGTTTTTTGCGCAGCTTTTTTTCTAAAAAGCGCGTATCTCATGTATGACAGTTTTTGAGCGTTGCCCGCACGATCTTCGCGCGTGTCTCGTCGCGCAGTTCGGGCGTCGTGTCGCTGCCGAGCTGGGACTCGATGCTCGCGGGTTGGCAGCGCGTGATCAGCGACTCGATCTCGTCGAAACTCACGCCGTCGAAAAGATTCAGACTCAGACCCAAGCGCACGTCGCCCAGGCGCTGCATGAGCTCGGCCGTGTTGACGCGGCGCGCGTACTTCAGGATCCCAAGGCTTCGGTGCAGGCGATCGACGAGTAGGCCTTTGTCGTTGTTCAAAAGCGTGTCGCGCATGGCCCGCTCTTTGCTCAGGATCGAGCGCACGAGGCGTAAGAGTCCTGTCATGATCTCGTCTTCCGAGACGCCGAGCGTCACCTGGTTGCTGAGCTGGTACATGTCGCCGGCGGCTTCGCTGCCTTCGCCGTAATAGCCGCGGATCGTGAAGCCGAATTTGCCGGCCATCTCGATCAGGCTCTTCATTTGGCCGGCCATGGTCAGCGCGTTCAGGTGCATCATGACCGAGGCGCGCATGCCGGTGCCGACGTTCGTCGGGCAGCTCGTCAGGTAGCCGAGGCGTTCGTCGAAGGCGTATCCCTCCGCCGAGAGCAGCGCGTCAAGCGCGCGGGTCTGGGTGTCGGTATCCTCGATGCTGAGGCCGGGAACGATGCACTGGATGCGCAGATGATCTTCCTCGCCGACGAGCAGCGAAATCCGTTCATCTTTGCTCAAAAGCAGCGCGGCGTTGGGCTTTCCGGCGAGTTCGGGGCTGGCGAGGTGGCGCTCGATCAAGATTTGCCGTTCGATCGGCGCGAGGTCCCGCATGAGATAGACCGTAAAGTCGGCGTTGGCGTTGGCGCGCGCTTCGATGCGCTTGACGAGGGCGACTTCCTGATCGTCTTTCATCTTGCTCGGAAAGGGGAGATCGGCCAGCGAGCGCGCCAGACGGGTGCGCGTCGAGATCACGATGTCGCGATCGGTCTTCGTCACAGCGATTCCTCCTTTGCGCCGGCTTTCCGGAGCGCCTTGATCGCATCCCGCAGGCGCGCCGCTTCTTCGAAATTTTCCTCGACAATGGCTTTGTGCATCTGGAGGTTCCATTCGTCTTCCTGCGAAACGATGGGCGCTTCGGCTGTCGTCTCGCCGGGACGCGGCAGTTTGGCTGCTTCAAAGCCCATCGGCGTGCGGCCGACGTGAACGAGCCCTTTTTGCACCTGTCGGAGCAGCGGCTCGATACCGGCGCGCATGTCTTCGTAGCACTGCGAGCAACCCAGCATGCCCGTCTTTTTGAACTGCGAGAGCGTCGTTCCGCACTGCGAGCAGTGGATCTGCGCACTCTGGCTTTGGATCGCGTGGGGGAAGAGATCGCCCCACGTAAACGGCGAAAACGACATCATCCCCATGTGGGAGGCGCAGCTTTCGCACAGGTCGTGTTCGGTCTTGACGCCATTGACGATCGACACGTAATGCATGACAGCCTGGTTTTTCTTGCATTCGTCACAGAGCATCGATTTCGACCTCCTTCCATGCTTTGAACGTCCGGTGTGTTTTCATTGGCTCCTCGAATCCACGTCCCGCAAAAGCGCCGTGATCATCGCGCGCATGAGTTGGGCGCGCAAAAAATCCTGTGTCTCCCGCGTCGCCATGGGATACTTGTCGAGTGCGGCCGCCATGATCGCGGCCTCTCGGCAGGTGACGATCTCGCTCTCCATCAGGTTTCCGATCATGGCCATCGCCTGGGCGCGGCTCAAGCGGTCGGCGATCTGCTCGGTCACGAGCGCTTGAAGTTCGGCGGCACTGACAGGCACGCGCTCGATCACGATGTAACCGCCGCCGCCGCGTTTGCTTCGGATCAGGTAGCCGCGCTCGAGCGTAAAGCGCGTGGACAAGACGTAGTTGATCTGCGACGGCGCGCATCCGAAGTAATGGGCCAATTCGTTGCGGCGCAGCTCGGCGACACCCTCCTCGCCCAGCAAGGACAGGATGAACGACTCGATGCTATCGCTGACGGCAGCCATGGAATCACCTCTTTGGAGCCAGTATCCCCGAAAAACGAGAATTGCCTACTGACTTTCTTTGACCTTTACGATTCTATTATAGCATTATTCTTCCGACTTGCAAGCGGTTTTTTCAAAAATCGCAAAAAAAGCGCTCGGAAAAACCGACCGCCTTTCGCGCATTTTTTGAAGCTTGACAGCCCGCAAATCGAAGATTTGCAGATAGGGATTCCAAAGGGCCTTGGCCCTTTGGTGGGGTTTGGGGCAAAGCCCCAACCTAACCTAGATCGTCACTTCAAGCGCAACCCAATCGTCTTTTTGCGTTGTCGAAGCGATCCGAAGCTTCGCTTTTTCTAGCGCCGCAGCAACGTCTCCCAGGCGCTCCGAGATGATGCCCGAGCAGATGAAAGCGCCGGCGGGTTCGAGCCAGCGAGCGACGTGCGGTGCGAGCGCGATGATCACGTCGGCGACGATGTTGGCGCAGACGATGCCGTAACGCTTGGCGCCGATCTCGTCTTGCAATGCCCGGGAGCTGAGCACGTCGCCGATGCGCACTTCGATCCGATCAGCAGGCAGGGCGTTGCGGCTGGCGTTTTCGCGAACCGTGCCAGACGCGTTTGGGTCGATATCGACGGCGAGGGCGCGATCCGCGCCGAGCTTCAGCGCCGCGATCGCCAGGATGCCGCTGCCACAACCGAGGTCGAGCACATCCGCGCCGGGTCGAACGTGGCGTTCAAGCGCGGCGAGGCAAAGCTGGGTGCTTTGGTGTTCGCCGGTGCCGAAGACGAGGCCGGGCTCCATGCGAATCGCCACGCGATCGCCGGGATCGGCGTCCTCCCAATCGGGGACGATCAAGAAGCGATCGCCGACGGGAAAGGGGTGGTAGAATGCGCGCCAGGTGTTTGCCCAATCCTCTTCGCGCACAAGCTCGCACGCGACCGTGACGCCCGCAAAGCGTCCATCGACGGCGTTTTGGATTGCGGCTTTCTTATCGTGGCCGTCGGGGTCGTCGGAGACGTAGACCCGCACCCCGACGCCTTCTGCCCGCGCCATGACTTCGTCGCGGTCGACGTAGTCCCAATAGCGGCGAAGCTGGTCGAGCTCGCTCTCGATGGCGTCCCAATCGCCGAGGATCTCCTGTTCGTCCGCGCCAGCCTGAAGCAGGGCGGCACATACGCCGTCGAGATCCGCGGCTTCGCAG
>JAVBLF010000128.1:0-9296 GCA_031553675.1 Eubacteriales bacterium
CGATCGCGGTTGTAGTCGCTGTCCTTGCAGAGGATCACGACGCGGCGGGCAAAGGGTTCGATTTCGGACGTCGAAACGATGTCGTACTCGGCGATCTCCTGTTCTTCGATCGATTCGAGCCTAATCCTTCCCCCGACGTTGACGACGGAGAGGTCGATGCTGCCTTCGTCGATCTCCTCGACGTTGGCGAGCAGTTCTTCGAGCTGTACGATCTCGTATTCGATGCGGGCTTGGTTGTCCATAGCCGCGTCGTATTCGGCGTTTTCGCTAATATCGCCGAAAGCGCGGGCTTCTTTGATCTGTTGCGCGACCTCCAAGCGTTTGACGTTTTTCAGGTCGTCCAGGCGCGCGTGGTATTCCGCGATGGCAGCTCGGCTCAGACGCTTGGCTTCTTTGTTTTCCATGTTTCGCATTCGCCCCTTTGCTATCGTTCTTTCGGCGGTATGTCTCGCTTGAGTATTGCCGGTAGGGACCGACGCAAACCCATGCATACCAAAATAGCCTTCACGCCGTGAAAGCCTTTCTATTATATTGAACCAGGCCCTGCCTGTCAACCGCTGCGCGATATACGGAGCAAAACGACCTTTTTCGTCACGGCGTTCGCGTTTTTTGAAAAAATCGGCTTTGGCCGTACAAGCTATGATATAATTATATTCGAGGCATGCAAAATGCCAAAACGTCCCTCTTGACCTTTCTGAATAAGGAGACACGAGCATGCGTGGTGCACCAGTTTCCGACGCCCAAACCGCATACCGGGCCTGGCTGGCCGATCCGGCCATCGACGAAAACACGAAGAACGAGCTTCTCGCCATCGCGGAAGATCCTCACGAGATCGAAGACCGATTTTTCATGGACCTACAATTCGGCACCGCGGGACTTCGCGGCGTGCTTGGCGCGGGCAGCAACCGCATGAACCGCTACATCGTCGCGCGCGCGACGCAGGGCTATGCCGACACGCTTCGAAAGACGCCCGCCGCCGCGGATCGCGGCATTGCGATCGCCTACGATTCGCGTCGACTGAGCGATGCATTCGCGCTCGAAACGGCGCTTGTGCTCTGTGGCAACGGCATTCGCTGCTACCTGTCGGACGCCATGCGCTCCGTGCCGCAGTTGTCTTTCGCGATCGGGCATTACGGCTGTGCGGGCGGCGTCGTGATCACGGCCAGCCACAACCCCAAACAATACAACGGTTACAAAGTATATGGCGAAAACGGCGCACAGATTGGGCCGACATTCGCGAAGCAGGTGACGGAAGCCATACTCGCCGTGCCGTCCTTCGGCGCGATCAAGCGCATGGAAAAGGACGAGGCGATCGCAGCGGGCCTCCTGCAATTCATCGGCGAGGCCTGGGATGAGGCTTACTTCGCCTACACGAAATCGTTGGCGATCGACCTCGATCTCTTGCGTGCGTCCGGAGACTTGCCCATCGTCTACACGCCGCTGCATGGCACGGGGGTTCACGCCGTGCCGCGCATTTTGCGGGATCTGGGTTTGGAGCGCGTGCAGCTCGTGGCGGAGCAGGCGGTTCCGGATCCCGACTTTTCGACCGTGAGCGCCCCCAATCCCGAAGCGAAGGACGCCTTCGACATGGCCATCGCGCTCGCCAACGAGATCGGGGCGGAGCTCGTCCTGGCGACCGACCCCGACGCCGACCGTCTGGGCGTGGCGGCGCGCGACAAATCGACCGGGGCCTTCGTCGTCTTGTCGGGCAACCAGCTCGGCTGTCTCATGCTGCATTACCGCCTGCAACAAAAGCAGAAGAAGGGCACGCTGCCAAAGACGCCGATCGTCGTGCGCTCCCTCGTCTCGACGAAGATGGCCGACGCGATCGCGGCCGAATTCGGCGCGGAGATGCGCGAAGTCTTGACGGGATTCCGCTACATCGGCGAGATCATCGCCGAAACGCCTACGACGGATGCGATCGGCTTTGAGTTCGGCTTCGAAGAAAGCTATGGCTATTTGAGCGGCACGAAGATCCGCGACAAGGACGCGATCTGTGCGACGATGATGTTGGCCGAAACGGCGGCGCATTACGCGAGCCGCGGCATGACACTGCTCGACGGCCTGGAAGCGCTTTTCGAGCGTTACGGCTACTACAGCGACAGCATCCACAACTACGCGCTCTACGGCAAGGCCGGTATGGAACTGATTGCGGCGGCGATGAAGACCTTGCGCGCCGATCCGCCGTGGGAATTGGCGGGCATTGCCGTCGATGCCCTGCGCGACTACCAGATGCGGCTTCGCACGACGGCGGATGGAAGGGCGAGCGAAATCGCGCTACCGGCCAGCGACGTGCTCTATTTCGAGATGCGCGACGGAAGCTGGGTTTGCGTCCGGCCGTCCGGCACCGAGCCCAAGCTGAAGATCTACATTTCGGCCCGATCCGATGGCGCCGATGCCGCCAAAGCCAAGAGTGGCGCTTTTAACGACGCGATCCGCGCGTTGCTCGATCCGATTCTGAGCCATTGACGCTTTCAGCCAATTTCATGCGCTCCCGTATACCGTTTCGAAGCAATGTGGTGTATACTGGAACGATAGGATAAGCATGCATCCCGACAAATCGACTCGATTCACACAAACCCGATAGGAGGCTTTATGCGTATCAGAAACGGTATGCGCTGGTTCAGCGCGATCATGGTGTTCGCCCTATTGCTGTCTGTTTCGGCGCCCGCGTTCGCCGTGTCAAAGATTGGTGTTTCTCCGACCGAGGTGCTCGACCATCTCGACAACGAATTCGAATATCTGTCCGACGAATTGGTCGAATACCTCATCGACATCTACGGCGAGGATTTCGATCTCGAGGGCGGCGATCCCGGCGACGAAGAAGAAGAACCTGCCGAACCCACTCCCGAATCCGCGGCGCTCGAAAGCCTCTACGACTGGATTACCATTCTCTCCAGCGTCTACGGCGATGCGAGCGAGTACCTCAGCGCCTTCGTCGAAGTCGAGGACGTGCGCAGCACGTCGGAAACCGACAAGGAGACCGGCGACGTCTACTACACGAAGGCATCGCGCAATTCCTTCGTCTACGGTTCGAACTTCAAGGATGGCGGCGCGGTCGCCGAGGTCAAGGGCGTGTACAACCGAGCGGACGGCCGCTTCACGGTCGATACGAAATCCGACCTCTACTTCAAAGACAAGAGCATGCACATGGTCGACGCCTTTGATTTCGTCGACGCCAACGGTTACATCTACATGCAGGTCGCCTATTACGACGATTACGACGAAGATTACAGCGCCCACATGTACGACGTTCTCCGCGTCATGATCGGGCATGGCAAGGTGCGCTGCTCGATCGGCTCGATGACGGAGCAAGAACTGCAATTCGGCCGCGTCAAGAGTGCTTTCACGAGTTGGGAGGCCTTCTGCCTCAAGGGCGACACCGACCAATTTCTTTTCGATGGCAAGACGCTTCAGCTCATCGAAGGCGGCAAAAAGACAGAGATCAAATAGCGACACGCGAATGCCAACAAAACCCCTTCGCCGCAAACGAAGGGGTTTTGTCATTTCACCCACTGTCTTTTCCATCGGTATAGAACTATAATGGAATCATGGAGATCACGCAAATCAAACTGGCGCAGTTTCGCAATTACGAGTCGCTGTCTTTGCGGCCCCATCCGGCCTTTACCGTGCTGGCCGGTGCGAACGCCCAGGGCAAGACCAACCTTCTCGAAGCGATCGGCTTGTGCGCGTCGGGGCGCTCCCACCGTCCGGCGCGTGACGCGCAGCTGATCCGCCACGGCGAGGAGGGGGCATTCGTGCGCATCGACCTCGAACGATCGGGGTCGGCGCGGCGCATCGAAATGCGGCTTCGGCGGCAAAAAGGGCGTCAAATCAAGCTCGACGGCGCTCCGATCGCGCGCATGGGCGAGCTGATGGGCTGCCTGAACGCCGTCTTTTTTTCACCCGAAGACCTCCGCCTCGTCAAGGATGGCCCGTCGGAGCGCCGCCGTTTCATTGACATGGAGTTGTCACAGATACAGCCCCTGTATTTTTACGCGCTGTCGAGTTACCAACATGCGCTCAACCAGCGAAACGCGTTGCTCAAAGAGATCGCCTGCGGGCGTTCGAAGCCGGACGAGCTTGCGCCATGGGACGATCTGCTCGCCCAACACGGCGGCGACGTGATCGTCGCGCGGCGCGGTTTTCTCGAGACGCTTTCAGGCCTGTCGAAGGGCGTACACCGCGCGATCGCCGGACGGCAGGAAGAACTGACCGTGCGTTATGTCGGCTCGAGCGACGCCGAAACGGTCGAGAGCGCGCGAGCGCATTTGCTCGAGGCACTGGCACGCCAACGCAGCGACGACATCCGCCGCGGACAGACGAACACCGGCCCCCACCGCGACGACGTGTCGCTCCGGCTGAACGGCATGGACATACGGCTCTACGCGTCGCAGGGCCAGCAGCGCACCGCGGCGCTCGCGATGAAGATCGGCGAAATCGAGCTCTTAAAACGCGTGGGGGGCGAAGCGCCGGTGCTGCTGCTCGACGACGTGATGAGCGAACTCGACGCCGACCGGCAGGCCTTGCTGCTCGACGCGGCCCGTGGCGCCCAAACCTTCCTGGCCTGTACGAAGGCGCCGGAACGCGTCCACGGCGACGTGTACCGCGTGCAAGAGGGGCGTTTGACCCGGCAGGAATGAAACGCGATGGGGTCGGTGCAATTGCGCGCCTGGACGCGTTATGCGCACATTGGAAAGCTCTTTTTGTCCAAATATCGCAAAAACCTTTTGGACTGGCGCAAAATCGTGTATAATATAGGAAGCGTTTGCGCGCCAAAATGCGCGTCAAAACGCTTATTTGGAGGAAGTCCTATGATCCTGCACATCGGCGCGAACCGCGTCGTCTTTACCCGAGACATCGTGGCGATCATCGACAGCGCCTGCATCGATGCGGCGTCGATCAACCGCGAAATGCTCGCCTCCGTCGAAAGCGAGGGCTGCTTGCTCGGCCCTGCGGAAGACACCGCGAGTTACGTCTTCGTGGTAGAGGACGGCACGACGCGCATCTACCGCTCGCCGATCTCGAGCGCGACGCTGGCCCACCGCTGCAACGCGCTGGATGATCTGGTTACGAGCGGGCATTGCCTCCATTTTGCTTGAATCGTCTAGCACCCGCGATCCATTTCGGGGTTTTGAGAACTCTATTTTTTTGCAATGAACGGAGTAAGGAGACCAACGCATGAGCGAAAGCGAAACCAGGCAAAGCGCCGAATTCGACCTGTCGGATCCCGAGCGTGAAGCGCTCGAACAGGAAGCGATCGACGTCGTTCGCGGCGAGAGCGATGCCGTCGTCGAAAGCGCCTTTGCGATCGAGCGCGTCCACGCAGCGCCGTCGGTCGGCGCAGTCGATTCGGCATACAACGCTTCGGAGATCCAGGTGCTCGAGGGCCTGGAAGCTGTGCGCCGCCGTCCGGGCATGTACATCGGTTCGACGGACGAGCGCGGGCTGCACCACCTCGTCATCGAGATCGTCGACAACTCGATCGATGAAGCATTGGCTGGGCACTGCGACAGCATTGAAATTCAGATCCACCGCGATCAATCGATCACGATCACCGACAACGGCCGCGGGATCCCCGTGGACATCCATCCGGGGACGGGCAAGCCCGGCGTCGAAGTGACGCTGACGGTGCTGCACGCGGGCGGCAAGTTTGACGGCGCGGGCTACAAAGTCTCGGGCGGCCTGCACGGCGTCGGCATGTCGGTCGTCAACGCCTTGAGCGAAGCCCTGACCGTCACGGTTTGTCGCGACGGCAAAGTCCACACCCAGCGCTACGAAAACGGCGTGCCCGTGACCGAGCTGACCGTCATCGGCGAGACGGACAAGACCGGAACGTCGATCTGGTTCCGGCCCAACCCGGAGATTTTCGAAACGACGGAGTTTTCGCTCGAGCAGCTCAGCGCCCGCATGCGCGAAATGGCATTTTTGAATGCCGGCATCGCGATCTCGATCGAAGACGAGCGCGTCGGCGAACACCACTCGTACCACTACGAAGGCGGCATCGTCTCCTTCGTGCAATATTTGAACCGCAACAAGGAAGTTTTGTTCGAGGAGCCGATCTACTTCCGCGCCGAGAAAAGCGATTCGGTCGTCGAGGTGGCGCTCCAGTACAACGACGGTTACCAGGAAAGCGTCTTTTCCTACGCGAACAACATCAACACGCACGAAGGCGGCACCCACCTCGTGGGCTTCAAAAACGCCGTCACCCGCGTGGTCAACGATTACGCTCGGCGTTATAAATTCCTGAAAGAAAACGACGCCAAGCTCTCGGGCGAAGACGTGCGCGAGGGCATGAGCGCGATCATCTCGGTCAAGCTCATGGAGCCGCAGTTTGAAGGCCAGACCAAGACCAAGCTCGGCAACAGCGAAATGCGCGTCATCACCGACAGCATCGTCGCCGACGGCTTGACAGCCTTTTTGGAGGAAAATCCGGCGACGGCCCGCATTGTCATGGACAAAGCCCTCCAGGCCGCGCGCGCCCGTGAAGCCGCGCGCAAGGCACGCGAGCTGACCCGCCGCAAGAGCGTGCTGGAATCGACCTCGCTGCCCGGCAAGCTGGCCGACTGCGAAGAGCGCGATCCGGCGCGGTCCGAGATCTACATCGTCGAGGGCAACAGCGCCGGCGGCAGCGCCAAACAGGGACGCGATCGCCACTACCAGGCCATCCTGCCCCTGCGCGGCAAAATACTCAACGTCGAAAAGACGAGGCTCGACCGCATCCTGGCCAACCAGGAGATCAAGAACATGATCACGGCTTTCGGTGCGGGCGTGGGCGAGGATTTCGACCCGGCCAAGCTGCGCTATCACAAGATCATCTGCATGACGGACGCCGACGTCGACGGCTCACACATCCGCATCCTCATGTTGACCTTCTTCTACCGCTATATGCGTCCGCTGATCGAGCAGGGCTACGTCTACGTCGCGCAGCCGCCGCTCTACAAAGTGACGAAGAGCAAGACCGACCATTACGTCTACAGCGACGAACAGCTCGATGCGCTGTTGGATCAAATCGGCCGCGAACCCAAGCCCGACATCCAGCGATACAAAGGCCTCGGCGAGATGAACCCTGAGCAGCTCTGGGAGACGACCATGGATCCCGCCAAGCGCACGATGTACCGCGTGACGATCAAGGACGCCATCGCCGCCGACGAGCTTCTCACCGTCCTCATGGGCGACAAGGTCGATCCGCGCAGGGAGTTCATCGAGAAGAACGCCAAGCTCGTCGCGAACCTCGATATCTAGCTTGCAGTATAAAGGTGGCTGTGATGGAGGCAAATCTTCTGTGGATCGCCGTCTTGCTGGCGGCGCTGCAATCGACCTCGCCCGCGAAGATCCCCTTGCCACATGCTCCTCCGTCGCACAGCGCGCCCGCTGATTCCGAACGCGTCCGTTTCCATCGTTACCCGGTGGATACGCCTGTCGAAGACGTCATGCGCGGAGAGGGCTTGGACGAACGCGCATACTTTGTGTCCGACAGGCGTTCTCCGATAGAAAACCGAATCGTCACCTATCTGCAATCGGAAACGGCCATCTTCGGTCAACCCTGCCTCGTGAGGCATTACTTCATAGAAGGCGCGTATCATTCCGTCGTCTACCGCTTTTTGCCGAGTGACGACGATGCGGCGGATTTCTTCCTCCGCTTGCGGGACGAGCTCATCGCACAGCTTGGCGAGCCAGAAAAAGACTTGTTGAGTTGGGGCGGAGGAAAATCGACGGACAGCGCCAAAGGAAGCTTTAGCGAAACGTTTCGGCAGATCCGAGACGGAACATGCAGCCGCGTGGTCTGGTGGCCCACCGATCCGGGGCATTGCATGTTGTGGCTTCGTGCGGGAAACACGATAGACCCGATCGATGCAAACGATCAAAGTCTGACCATCAGGCTGGAATTTTACGCTTTCGATATCTGACACGCATCACACCTGTAGGAGACACATATGGACGAAACCGCAAAAGAAAAAATACTGCCACTCGAACTTGAGAAGGAGATGAAGGAGTCTTTCATTTCCTATGCGATGGCGGTCATCATCAACCGCGCTTTGCCCGACGTGCGCGACGGCCTCAAGCCGGTGCACCGCCGGATCTTGTATTCGATGGACGAGCTGGGCTTGCAGCCCGACAAACCCTTCCGCAAGAGCGCGCGCATCGTCGGCGACTGCCTGGGCAAATACCACCCGCACGGCGACAGCTCGGTCTACGACGCGATGGTGCGCTTGGCGCAGGACTTTTCGACGCGTTACCCGCTCGTGCACGGGCATGGCAACTTCGGCTCGGTCGACGGCGACGAACCAGCCGCCATGCGTTACACCGAGGCCAAGCTGAGCAAGCTGGCCGTCGAGCTGTTGCGCGACATCGAAAAGGAAACCGTCGATTTTTACCCAAACTTCGACGAAACGGAGATGCAGCCGAGCGTTTTGCCGGCGCGCTTTCCGAACCTTCTCGTCAACGGCTCGGGCGGCATCGCGGTCGGCATGGCGACGAACATCCCCCCGCACAACCTCGGCGAGGTGATCGACGCCTGCGTCGCGACGATCGACGATCCGGAGATCGACACCGCCGCGCTGAATGCCATCGTACCGGGACCCGACTTTCCGACAGGCGGCATCATCATGGGCACGGCTGGCATCCGCGACAGCTATGCCAAAGGGCGCGGGCGCATCATCGTGCGGGCCAAGTGCGAGATCGAGCCTTTCGCCTCCAACCGTTCGCGCATCATCGTGACGGAGTTGCCCTACCAGGTGAACAAGGCGCGCTTGGTCGAGAAGATCGCCGAGCTCGTGCATGAAAAGCGGGTGGACGGCATCACAGCCCTGCGCGACGAATCGGGACGCGAGGGCATGCGCATCGTGATCGAGCTGCGCAAGGACGTCAACGCCAACATCATCCTCAACCAGCTTTACAAGCATACCCAGCTCCAGGATACCTTCGGCGTGATCAACCTGGCCTTGGTCGACGGCGAGCCGAAGGTTCTCTCGCTCAAGCAGATGATCCAGCACTACATCGACCACCAGGTCGACGTCGTGACGCGTCGCACGCGCTACGAGCTGGCCAAGGCCGAAGCACGGGCCCACATCCTCGAAGGCTTTATAATCGCGCTCGACCACAGCGACGAAGTCATTTCTATCATCCGCGGCAGAAAAAACGACCCCGAAGCGAAGGAGCGTTTGGAAGCGCGCTTTGGTTTGAGCGAAAAGCAGTCGCAGGCGATACTCGACATGCGTTTGCGCCGCCTCACCGGCCTGGAGCGCGACAAGATCACCGAGGAATACGACGCGCTGACTGTCGCGATCGCGCGT
>JAVBLF010000067.1:0-11846 GCA_031553675.1 Eubacteriales bacterium
AAAGTAAACACAAGCAAAAACAGCCGCGCGATCGAAGGTCGTGCGGCTGTTTTCATGGGCGTCAATACATGTCGAAGAAGTAGGCGCGCTGTGCCGGAAAGAAATCGAGCATCGAAGCGTGTCCGACGCCCTCGAGCGCCAAGCGTTCGGCGTCCGAGCGCCCGCAGATCCAGCGCGTCGCCTGCCCGCGGGTGAGCGAGACGTCGGGCGGGGCATCGGTCGGTGAAACAGAGCCGACGAGGCCCCCTCGCGTTTGGATACGCAAGGCTCGTCCATCGATGGCGATCGCGACGTCGGCGTCACGGTCGGCACGCATCCCTTGCAGCAGCCCTTGCCAATCCAGCACGGCCAACATCAAGTAAGGTTCGAGCGCGAGCATGCCGCGATCGTCGTCGATCCAGTCGTGTGGCGCATCCTCGGTCGGCATGCCGAAGTCGAGCGTCGAATCGGGAAAGCGCCGGGCGATCGCCGCCAGCAAGTCGCGGGCGGCCGACAGGCTGTCGTAGGCGAATTCGGAAAGGACGGTCGCCTTTGGGTCGGCATCCGGCGGGTAGACAAAGGCATACGCGCCGTCGTTCGACAGCGCGAGTCCGCCTTCCGCGATCGTCTCGCCGAAGCGGCGCGCGATCAACGCTTCGGAGCGCAAGGCCGAAAAGCCGAAACGTTCGGACATGCGATGCGAAACGCCTGCAAAGTCGGAACGATCGGGCGCTTCGATGGCATGGGCTTCCGACGCGCCGATCAACGCCGCAGCCGGAATGCGGCAGCGGATGCGTTCGGAGACGGCAGCGTAACCCAGGTGGCGGTAAAAGCCGAAGTGAAAGGGGTAGAGACAACACGCCGGATTCGTTTGGGCGATGTCGGCGTGTACGTCGTCGAGCAGGGAACGCATCAAGCCGCGTTTCCGTGCGCTCGAATGGGTGGCGACGCCGAGGATCAGCGGCGCGTCAAAAGCCTTGCCCCGCAGACGCAGTTCGTACGGCATGGCGTAGACAGCGGTGATCAGCTTGCCGCCCTCCCAGTAGGACCAGGAAGCCAAAGCGGGGTACTGCGTCTCGAAAAACCAATCCAAAAAAGAGGCGCCGTCGCTGGGAAAGGCGTCTTTCCACAGCGATCGCGCCTGCGAAACGTCGTTGGGGCCGAGTGTTCTGCGTTCCAAAGCGTTCCCTCCGATGTTTTATGCGAGGCGAGCGCGGTATTTTTCGATCAAAAACTCTGGGTAGTAGGACATCTTCGCTTTGCGAAGGCCCTCGATGCCCATGTCTTCCTCGCGGTTGATGTAGGTCTTGTCCGCCCACGCGTGCTGCACGAATTGCTGGTTGATCAGCGGGTAGAGGCCGGGGATCTCAGCGTTGGCTTTTTCCATGTGGATGAGGGCGGTGTCGTCCGTCAACGCCTCGCCCAGCGAAAAGGCCTGGACGTCGCCGTCGATGCGGATGACCGCTCCCGTCAAGCCGAGCTGCTTCGCGTAGAGCAGGCAGCGCGTAACGGCGTCCTGCTCGCGGCTCATGAGGCGCTGATCCTCATCGTCTTTGTATTCGTGCCACGCCAGATTGAGCGCGATGCATTCTTCGGCGTGCAGGGCGGGATCGTAGTCTTCGTAGGTATAGGTGTAGAGCGAGTTAAACTTGTTGATGTGGTTGCGCTTGGCGTGCAGCTTTTTGCCAGCCAGCGTCGCGAGGCTTTCGGCGCTGTAGACGTAGTCGTCGCTGTCCCGTTCGTGTTCATATGTAAAGCGGCCGGGCATGGCGGCTTCCATGCGTTCTTTCATCGGCGGCGTGATGCCGCGCATCGAGAAGCGTTGGCCGGTCTGGTCGAAGTAGTCGATCGCGATTTCGAGCGCCCGCTTGTAGTCGCTTTGCGGGGAGGCGGGCAGCGGCGGCATGAGGAATTCGTCGTCGCGGCGGCACTGAAATCGGATGAGCAAGGTGTCGTCGATAAAGGCGTATTGCGTCTGGCAGACAGGCTGCCAGATGAACAGGTTGCTGAAGTTATACTCAGAATTTCGGAACTCCCAAGGCGCGATCCGCGCGTTGATTTCGTCGCGGGCGGACAGGGCAATGGGCGCAAACGGGTAAGTTTGGATCGAGGGTGCGTACATAAAAAACAGAACCTCCCAGGTGTTTCCCGCATCGTTTGAGGCGGGTGTGCGTGAACGCTGTATCGATTCCCGAATCGATTTTTCGATTATATCACTTCTACTTGTGCAAGGCAACCGCGTAGCATCGCCCGCCAAAGTGCAGCAAAACGCGTTCGAAATGGGGCGCGTCCTCCTGCGCAACGTCCAAGAGATAGTGGAGCGACAGGTTCGTTTCGTCGTCGATCGGCGCGTCGCCGTCTCGGATGGTTTTGCCGTCGGCGCTCTCGAAGAGCATGGAAAAGGGCTGGTAGCGCGTGTCGTCTGTGACGACGGGAAAGTCGCCCGACGCCACTCCATCCGCGGGCATGTCTTCGATGCGGACGGCAAGCTGGAGGAGGCTTCTCCCTTCGGCGGCTTCGAGGCCGGTGTAGAGTCCTTCGGCCTTCGTCGGCACGAGTCTGCGGTCGGCATAGCAGCGCAACACCGTCAAGCGCGCGCCGTCGGAAAGATCGACACTATCGCCGAGAGCGATCGTTTCGGGGCGGTAGGCGCTCAGGTCGAGTTCGACGGTCATCTGCCCCGCGCGGACCTTGGCGAGCAGGCCGCCTTCCCGCGCGATCTGGGACGGCAGTGTCGCGAAAAGCACGACGCTGCGGGCCTCGCCCGCCGGAATGGACAGCGAGCCGCTCTCGACGAAGGAGTCGCACCAGGGCGTCTCGGTCAAGCGAGCCAGCTCGTAGGACTTTCGGCCGGGCGCGCGCACCTGGCCGGATAGGTCGGTGCCGAGATCGAAGTCGGTGTCGCCGGCGTTTTCGACGCGCGCGCGCAGCACCGCGTAGACGCTGTTTTCGACTGCGGGCAAAAAGCGGTAGATCGTCGGCGAAGGTCGTCCAGGGTGGAGCTCGGGCGCGACCCAGGCGCTGTCCAGCCGGACGCGCACACTGTCGCGCAGCTCGTAGATCTCGCCAAAAGAAGCGTCGATCGGCGCGGATGGCGCCGCCTCATTGCAGGACGCCAGCGTCACCAAAAACACCAGGCACGCGATCAGCGCACCTAAGCGGCGTTGATGTGGTTCGAGCTGGCGCATCGGATTCTCCTCGGCTTATGGCGTGGGTTCGGGGGAGGGAGCGGCATCGGGCGCGGGCGCCGGAGCGGGCAGCGTCAGGTAAGCGCGTTTTTCCGTTCCAACGCGGACGAAAAGACCGGTGTAGCGTTCGGCCTGCGCCGCGTCGATCGGGAAGATGAAGTGCAGATCGGCGCTTTGTCCCGTTTCGATGGGCAATTCGTACTTCTCGAAATTGCGGCCGTTTCCCTTGTCGCCGAGCACTTGCATTTGGTGTTCGATCCCGTCCGCATCGACCAACGCACATCGGACCGCGCGCATGGCGTCGAAGGTGTCAGCTCCCGTGTTGTCGGCGCGGACGAGGACGTGTACCAGGATCTGGCCTTCCTTGGCCTTCATGATATCGACAGCCAAGGCCGTTTTATCGAGGTGAAGCGGCTGGATCTGATCGACGAACGCGGCGTCCACGACCGTAGTCGCACAGAAACCCGTGCTGACGTCTTGCGGCGTGCCGAGCTCCATCGAAGCGAGGTCTTTCATCGCCTCCAGCAGGTCGATGCGGCTTCCCTCCTTGTCGAGCGCGATCAAGGCTTCGAGCTTGGCAGGATCCGCAAGAGCGTCCAACGGTAGCGCGACGACGAAATGCGCGCGGCTTTGCCCCGGCGCGATCGACGGCTGGCGCGAGCTAGCGATCGAATCCATGTCGGCGTCTTCAAGCGCGATGCTGGCGGGATGGGCCGCATCGTCTGCCGATATCTTCACCGAAAGCCGCCCCTGTAGGGAGATATCCGCCTCGGTATCGTTGAAGATGTCGGCGTCAAGCGTCAGGAATGCCTGTCCCGCTTCCGGCTTGAGAAATAGCGCGACGGTATCGGGGTAGGTCGGCCAGAGCTCTGCGACGATCCGCGCGTCGAGCGGCACAATGCGGATGTCGTTCGAGGCGATCTCGTCGCCGAACTGGATTTGCGGCGGCGGCGTGGGCTCGGGGGTTGGGGCAGGCGTGGCTTCGGCGCTGGGGACGGGGGCATTGGCCGCGGTGTTTTGGCAGGCCGTCAGCGTGCTCGCAGCCAGGCACACGCAAACAAAACCGCCCAACGCGCGCGTCATTTGAACCTTCATAACACGATCTCCCATTTCCTTTACAGGACGGTACTTGTCCCTTCCAAAATTATAGCATCGCCCTCGGCGAGCGTCAACGAATGGCCAGGATATGCCAATTTTCGCATCCATCTCCGAGGGCGACAAAGATTCTCAAAAAATCTCGCGCATTCCCATAACAAATTCAAGGTTTTCTTCATGGTTTTTCCGGATGTCTTTGGTATAATTGTATCGAATTCGCAATGCGTTTTGCCGCTGCGTTCGCTTTGGCGGGCGCAGACGATACCACCGCGACCAAAGGAGGGTCCCTATGCCTGCCAAAACATTCGCCCAAAACGCGCCTGTCCATCGGCTGAACGGAAGCCTGCCCAAGATCGGCATCCGGCCGACGATCGACGGACGTCGCCGCGGCGTGCGTGAATCGCTCGAAGCGCAGACCATGAACATGGCCAAAGCCGCTGCCAAACTCATCACCGAGAACATCCGCCACGCCAACGGTCTGCCCGTCGAGTGCGTGATCGCCGACACGACGATCGGCGGCGTCGCCGAAGCGGTGCGCTGCCAAGAGAAGTTCGAGCGCGAAGGCGTCGGCGTGTCGCTGACCGTCACGCCCTGCTGGTGCTACGGCACGGAGACGATGGACCTCGACCCCCACACCCCCAAGGCCGTCTGGGGCTTCAACGGCACCGAACGCCCCGGCGCCGTCTACCTCGCCGCCGTTCTCGCCGCACACGCCCAAAAAGGCGTTCCGGCATTCGGCATCTACGGCGCGGACGTCCAGGACGCCGGCGACCAGACCATCCCCGATGACGTCGCGACGAAGATCCTCCGCTTTGCGAAGGCCGGCCTCGCTGCCGCCACCATGCGCGGCACGGGCTACATGTCGGTCGGCTCGGTCAGCATGGGCATCGCCGGATCGATCGCCGATCAGGACTTCTTTCAGGATTACCTCGGCATGCGCCACGAGGCCGTCGAGTCGATCGAATTCCTCCGCCGCATCGAGCAGGGCATCTACGACAAGGAAGAGTTTGAAAAGGCCCTCGCTTGGGTGAAAGAGAATTGCCCCGAAGGTTTTGACAAAAACCCGGAAGACATCCGCTATTCGCGCGAAGCCAAAGACGAGCAGTGGGCCTTCACCGTCAAGTGCGCCCTCATCCTGCGCGACCTGATGACGGGCAACCCCAAGCTGGCCGCCATGGGCTTCGAAGAAGAAAGCTGTGGCCGCAACGCCATCGTCGCGGGCTTCCAGGGCCAGCGCCAGTGGACGGACTACATGCCCAACGCCGACTTCCCCGAAGCCATGCTCAACTCGAGCTTCGACTGGAACGGCATCCGCGAGCCCTTCGTGGTCGCCACCGAGAACGACACGCTCAACGGCACGACCATGCTCTTCCAGCACCTTCTGACCGACAGCGCTTCGGTCTTCGCGGACGTCCGCACCTATTGGAGCCCCGCCGCCGTCGAACGCGTCACCGGCCAGAAGCTGACCGGCTACGCCGAAAACGGCATCATCCACCTGATCAATTCGGGCGCGGCCGCCCTCGACGGCAACGGCAACGCCACAAACGCCCAGGGCGAGCCCTGCATGAAGCCCTTCTGGGATCTGAGCGACGAAGACGTTACGGCCTGCCTCAGCGGCACGGAATGGTGCCCGGCCGACGTCTGCTACTTCCGCGGCGGCGGCTTCTCCAGCCGCTACAAGAAAGGCACCCGCGGCGGCATGCCGATCACGATGGCACGCCTGAATGTCGTCAAGGGCCTCGGCCCCGTCCTCCAGATCGCCGAAGGCTACAGCTGCGAGCTCGATCCGGCCGTGCACACCAAGCTCGAAGACCGCACCGACAAGACCTGGCCGACGACCTGGTTTGCCCCCCGCCTGACCGGAAAAGGCGCATTCACCGACGTCTACAGCGTCATGGCCAATTGGGGCGCCAACCACGGCAGCTTCTGCTACGGCCACGTCGGCGCCGATCTGATCGCGCTGGCCGCCATCCTGCGCATTCCGGTCAACATGCACAACGTCGACGATAAGGACATCTTCCGCCCCGCCGTCTGGAGCGCCTTTGGCACCGAGGACAAAGAGGCCGCCGACTACCGCGCCTGCCAGGCTCTGGGTCCGATCTACGGGCACTATCATCGCTAGGAACGTTAGGGGGATTTCAGTTGTTCGCTGCGCGCACAACCCCAGTGTGTTGAGGCTGTTCGCCTCAACTCCTTTGGAATCCCGATTTGAAAGGGGCGCAATATGCTCAAAGGCATACCGAACATCATCTCGCCGGAGCTGCTCAAAGTGCTCGACGAAATGGGGCACAGTGACGTGATCGTGCTGGGAGACGGCAACTTCCCCGGCGCAAGCACGGCCAAAGCAGGCGGCGCGATCTTCCTGCGCGCCGACGGCCACGGCGTCCCCGAACTGCTCGACGCCATTTTGCAGCTCATCCCCCTCGACGCATACGTCGAAACGCCGGTCAAGCTCATGGCTGTCGCCGCGTCGGACGCCGGGCTTGAGATCCCGATCTGGAAGGACTACGAGGCGATCGTGGCAAAACACGATGCGCGGGGAAGCAAGGCCATCGGGCAAGTCGAACGCTTCGCCTTCTACGAGGAAGCCGCGAAATCCTACTGCATCGTGCAGACCGGTGAGGCGGCGATCTACGCCAACGTCATGATCCAAAAGGGCGTCATCAAGTAAGCTTGCCAAATAAGTTTTCCAAAAAGTCTATTATTTCTGGACAAACCGAGCGCTCGCGATCTTCGCGGGCGCTTTTGATCGGCGTTTTGCATATGGGTGGCCGGGCCTTGGCAGGTATGATATAATTTTTGGCAAGAAGCGATATTGGGGTTCTGCGATTCCACAGTTTCCCACGATTCGCACGGCGAGGAGGCGAACGCATGCAACACGAAGCGGTGCTCGCGCTGGAAATGCGGGGCATTACGAAGCGCTTCGGCGACTTTACCGCCAACGATCACATCGACCTCGACGTTCGTAAAGGCGAGGTGCATGCCATCCTGGGCGAAAACGGCGCGGGCAAATCGACGCTGATGAACATTTGCTATGGCCTGCTCCGGCCGACGGAAGGCCAGGTCCTCGTCGGCGGCCAAGAGGCCGTCATGCGCACGCCCAACGACGCGATCGCGCGCGGCATTGGCATGGTGCACCAGCACTTCATGCTCGTGCAGCCGTTCACGGTGCTCGAAAACATCATCCTGGGCGACGAGCCGGTGCGCGGCCTCGATCAGATCGATCGCAAAATGGCGCGCAAACGCATCGCCGCCATCACCGATAGCTACGGCCTCAAGGTCGACACCGACGAAAAGATCCAGTCGATCACCGTCGGCATGCAGCAGCGCGTCGAGATCATCAAGGCACTCTATCGCGGCGCGGAGATCCTCATCCTCGACGAACCGACCGCCGTGCTGACGCCGCAGGAAATTCGGGAATTGGGCGGCATCATCCGCAGCCTGGCCGACGAGGGCAAGAGCGTCGTCATCATCACCCACAAGCTCCACGAGATCAAGCAAATGGCCGACCGCTGCACGATCATCCGCCGCGGCAAAAAGGTCGGCTGCGTCGATGTCGCGACGGTGACCGAAGCGCAACTCGCCTCCATGATGGTGGGGCGCGAGGTCGTCATGAAAGTCCCCAAAGGCGGCAGCGAAGTCGGCGACGAAGCCCTGACGATACGCGGCCTTAAGGTCAAAAACGCCAAGGGCATCCTGGCGGTCGACGGCCTCGACCTGACGCTGCGAAAGGGTGAGATCCTCGGCATCGCGGGCGTGGACGGCAACGGCCAGACCGAGCTGATCGAGGCGATCACCGGCCTGCGAGCGATCGAGGGCGGCACAGTGCGGGCGGGCAACGCGGACCTCTCCGGCAAAAAACCCCGCCAAGTCATCGACGCGGGCGTAGCGCACATCCCCGAAGACCGGCAAAAGCGCGGCCTCGTGCTCGACTTCACCGTCGAGGACAACATGATCGTCGAACGCTTCAGCCGCTCACCCTTCAGCGAACACGGCGTGCTGAAACGCCCGCAAATCACCACCTACAGCGAAAAGCTGATCGCCGACTTCGACATTCGCCCGCCCGATCCATCGGCCTACGTGCGATCGCTCTCGGGCGGCAACCAGCAGAAGGTGATCATCGCGCGCGAAGTGGCGGGCGATCCCGACGTTTTGATCGCGGCCCAACCGACGCGCGGCCTCGACGTCGGCGCGATCGAGTACGTCCACCGCGCCCTCGTCGCCCAGCGCGACGCCGGACGGGCAGTGCTCCTGATCTCCTTCGAGCTCGACGAGATCATGAACGTCGCCGACCGCATCGCCGTGATCTTCGAAGGGAAGATCGTCGGCGAGATGGACGCGGCCCATGCCGATGAAAACGAGATTGGACTCATGATGGCGGGAGGTGAGAAGCGTGACTGAGCAAAAGCTGCCAAGCGCGATCAAAAAGCCTCTGTCGCAGCGCATCGATTGGCGGCAACTCGGCGGCACGCTGTCGATACTTCTCGTCGGCTTCATCGTCGGCGGCATCGTCATGCTGCTGGGCGGCTTCAACCCTGTCCAAGTCTACGCCAAGCTCTTCGACGGCGTATTCGGCAACGCGAAGAACATCACAAACACGATCATCAAGGCGACGCCCATCATCGGCACCGGCCTCTCGATCGCGTTTGCCAACCGCTGCGGCCTCTTCAACATCGGCGCGGAAGGGCAGTTCACCATCGGCACCGTCGTCGCGGGACTGCTCGGCTACTTTCTCTTGAGTCCCGCCGGCGTGCATCCCTTTGTCGTCGTGGTATGCGCCGGGATCGCGGGGGGACTTTGGGGGGCGCTGAGCGGCCTTTTCAAGGCGCGCTTCGGCATCAACGAAGTCATCTCGGGCATCATGCTGAACTGGATCGGCATGCACCTGCGCAACATCATCGTCAAGATCCCCGGCTTTGAGCGTGCGCCCAACGCCAACGCCACCTTCGCCATCCAAAAGAGCGCCGAGATCGGCGTGCTGGAAGGCTGGCGCGAAAGCGCGTCGGGCAAAGCCGCCATCAAGGGCAGCAAAGTATTGACCGACATCTTCAAGACCGACATCAACTGGGGCATCGTCGTCGTGATCTTGCTGGCGATCGCGGTGTGGTTCGTGCTGAACAAGACGACGCTCGGCTACCGGATCAAGGCCGTCGGCGCCAACCGGCACGCCGCCGAATACGCGGGCATCAGCGTCGAACGGAGTTTCGTGCTGTCGATGTTCATCGCGGGCGCGCTCGCGGGCATGGCGGGCGGGCTGCTCATCCTGGGCGTGCAGCACAACATCTCCTACCTCGCACTGACCGAGGGCTACGGTTTCAACGGCATCGCCGTCGCGCTGATCGGAAATTCCTCGCCGCTGGGGTGCGTATTGAGCGGGCTCTTGCTCTCGGCGCTCATGTTCGGCGGGACGAAAATCCAGGTCGCGCCCATCAACGCCCCCACCGAGATCATCAACATCATGATCGGCGCGATCATCCTCTTTGCGGGCATGCCGGGCCTCTTCGCCGAGATCCGCCGCCGACGCGCCGCCCGCAAGCCATCCGCCCCGACGCCCGCCACGATCGCGAAAGGAGGGGACGAAGCGTGAACGACATCGCCTTTTTGCTTTCAACCGCCATGGTCTACGGCATGCCCCTGCTCTACGCAGCTTTGGGTGGCGTCATGAGCGAGAATTCCGGCGTCGTCAACATCGGCCTCGAAGGCATCATGACGCTGGGCGCTTTTGTCGCGGCCTGGGTGGCCTACGTCGTCGGCAATCCCTGGCTGGCATTTGCCGCGTCGGGGCTGGCCGGTGCGCTTCTCGCCCTCGTGCTCGCGATCGCAGCCGTCTCCTTCCAGGGCAACCAAACCGTCGTCGGCACAGCGCTCAATTTCATCGGACCGGGCGTCGCCCTCTTTCTGAGCCGCAAAGCCTTCGACGGCGCGGCGCAGACGATCAACCTGCTCATGGAGCAGAAAATGCCCCGACCCTTTCGCGGCGTCTTTCCGGAAAACTCCTTCCTCGGCATCCTGCTGAACCAGGATCTCGGCGTCTACCTCGCCTTCGCGTTGGCATTCGCGATCTGGTTTTTGCTCTACCGCACCCGCACGGGCTTGCGCATCCGCGCTTGCGGCGAACACCCGCACGCAGCGGCCTCGCTCGGCATCCACGTCAAGCGCACCCGCTACCTCTGTGTGCTGTCGTCGGGCGTCATGGGCGGCTTTGGCGGCGCGATGATGAGCACGGCTGTCGCCAGCAACTTTTTCCCCGGCCTGATCTCCGGCCACGGCTTCATCGCGCTCGCCGCGCTGATCTTCGGCCGCTGGAAACCCCAGGGCGCGTTGGGGGCCTGCCTCGTCTTCGGCTTTGCCAAGGGCCTCACCGTCCTTCTCGGCAGCAAGGCCGTCGCGATCAACTCATCGCTGCTCGCCATGCTCCCCTACGTCGTCACCCTCCTGATCCTCATGTTCACGAGCAAAAACTCCGCCGCCCCCGCCGCCGATGGCATTCCGTATCGCGACGCGCAATAGGCAGGGCTTGCCCCCGATTGACCGCCCTTTTGCTCGAACTTTGTTGAATACACACGAATGCTAGGCTGTGTTTACAATTTATTTATAAATCGTCCACACGGATGATGTATAATGGGAAGGGTGGAAGATTTGGATTTTTCTACGCGCCGAATCGAGCACTGTCTCGGTGGCGGATTTCCCGAATCGTGGCCTTTGCTCACAAAGTGCCACATTCCAGCCTTTTTTCCCTCAGGACTCTTTGTTACCCTGGAACCGAGTTTTGTGCCGATAACAGTTGAATGCCGATAACCGTTTTACGTCTAAAGGAGGCCACACATGCAGTTTCAAAAGAAGACCACCCGTTGGATCGCCCTCGTCGCCGTCCTGCTTTTGTCGATCACGATCGGCCTGAGCACAGCCGCGTCCGCCGCCGATTCCACCCAGACATTACACACATGGTACATCGCTTATGGCGCGACCGATTCCATGACCAACTGGAACACCGCCAGTTACGGCAACATATTGAACGTATCCGGCTCAAACGATGCGTACTTTACCGTCTCTGGTAACACCCAAAGCAGCGTGACCATCAAAGCCGGCACAACCTCCGGATCGGGTACGATCACGATCATATCGCAAAAAGTGAGCACCGGCGACAAAATGACGACGACCATCCCCGTCACCGTCAATGCCACCGGCACCTCCAGCTCTTCGTCCACCTCCAACACCAATACTTCGAACTCGAACAACGTCTACCTGAACGTCGGCGGCAGCCATGCCCTCACCGAAACATACCGCAAAGTCACGAACCTGACGAGCAGCAACACAGCGGTTGCCCAGGTTTCGGCCGCCCCCTTCGGCGATTACAGCACGCTCGTCGTGAGCGGCATGGGCGTCGGCAGCGCGACGATTTCGTTCAACCACACGCCGGAAGGCGGCTCGATCACGAGCAAGAGCGTCTACGTCACCGTCTCTGCCGCCACCACGTCCGGCTCACAGGCCTCGCTTTCCGGCACGGCCACATCCTCGACCAGCTCCAGCTTCTCGGGCGCGCTGAACATGGAAGCGGGTCGCTCCTACTCCCTCGGCTCGACC
>JAVBLF010000020.1:0-8149 GCA_031553675.1 Eubacteriales bacterium
AATTTGGTGGAGCCGGGGAGAATTGAACTCCCGTCCGAAAACCCTTCTAGAGGACCTTCTTCGAGCGTAGCCGTTAGTTTAGGGTTCCCCCGGCGCAGCCCCTAGCGGCAGGGTCTGCGTTTCGGTAGCTTCATGATACAAGTTCCGCCGCAAAGCTTAGGCGGGCTCGTACCCCGCGGTATGAGCCGATCTCCAGGTCGCGGGCCCCCTGGAGGGGCGGCTGCCGTTAGGCAGCGTAAGCGAGTTGCTTATTGTTAGCTTTTATTTTTAGGTCCCGTTTTTAGCGCAGTCCGGGTCTGCGGCTCGCTTATCCTCTGTCTTTGATCCCCGTCGAAACCAGTACGGCCCCGCGGTGTGCGAAGTGGAAACGCTTCGCACGATCATTATAGCATGTTTGGCGCGTCTTGTGCAGAGCGGAAGCGCGTAAAAGCCTGGAAAATGCGCTGTTTCGTTCCGTCTAAGGGTTGGGTTCTTCTTCATCGAAGAGAACGCCAATGTATTTCTCCGAAACAAATCCGACTTTGCCGCCGACGTTGACTTTGTACCACTTGCCGATCATGGGCGTGACGATGGCGACGGCGCTGCCCTTGCGCAAGACGCCCATTTTGGCGCTAGTGGCGCTGGCCTCGGCGTAGACGTAGCGCGACGAGACAACGGTTCCAATCGCGCACTTGCCCTGGTAGAGGGTGGTGCGAGCGACTGTCTTGCCATCTTTGGCCTTGGCGATGGCGCTTTCGAGCACGTAGCCATACGCCGGGCCATACTGGCCGTTGTCGAGCACGACGCGGACGAAGCGCTTGCCGCCGCTGACGACGACGTTGCCGCTCATGATCAGCGCGTCGCCCTTGCCGATGGTGAATTTCTTATGGGCGCTGGTCTTGGCGCTGGCGTAGACGTAGGCGTTTTTCGAGACTGTGATCGAATAAATGTTCCGCCCTTCGAGCTTGTAAGGAACGTCGGGCTTGGGCGCTTGCGGTGTGTCGGCAAAGCGGTATTCGCCGATGGCCTTCACCGCCTCTTCGAGCGTACAGATTGGCCGCGCGGTCCATTCGTGGTCGAGCACCTGGCCTTTCTCATCGACTTTCATGGCGCATCGGATCGTGTAGCTGCCTTTTTCGTAACCAGTCGAGCCAGGGCGCGTAGCGTCGCGTTTGGCGAGGCCGACGATGTAGCGTGCGCCTTGCTTGAGGCCGCACATTTCGACCATCTCGATGGGCGAGACAAGGCCCTCGTCACTGTCCGTTCGGAGGGTTGTTTCGATGTCAAGCTTCACGCTGGCAAGGTATTGTCCAGACGAATCCTCGATCGACATGGCTTGGCCTTGCTCGTCGTAGAAATTGTACGGCGCGATCGATTCGACGCGCGCGATGGCGACGATGGCATGGCTTTGAAAAAGTTTCCCGACATCCGCGGCGGTTTTGGGGAGCTCATCCGGGTTGATCTGAGATGCCAGCGCAGAAGGCAGTGCGATCGTGCACAACATGGCGAGCGCGAGAATGGCACCAGCGAAGCGGCGCAAACGAGTGCGTTTCATAGCGATCCTTTCGATGAAGTGTGCGCATGTGACATCTTCAGCGTAGCGCATTGCGATTGCCTGGTCAATGGTTCAAGATACTGTTCTCCGATCGTTTACGGAATATTCACATAAAATAAGAGCCCAAAAAACGCGCCCTCAATCCCGAAGAGCGCGTTCGATGCGGCGTTTGTCATCGCGCTGGGCGATGCTATGGCGCTTGTCGTAGAGCTTTTTGCCCTTGGCGACGGCGAGCTCGACCTTGACGCGCCCCTCTTTGAAGTAAAGCGACAGCGGCACGAGCGACATGCCGTCCTGCATGGTCGCAGCCTGGAGCTTGCGGATCTCGGCTTTGTGGAGCAGCAGGCGGCGGACGCGGAAGGGATCGCGGTTGAAGATGTTGCCCTTCTCATAGGGGCTGATGTGCATGCCGTGAACGAAGACCTCGCCATTTTTGACGCGGGCATAACTGTCCTGAAGGTTACAGTGCCCGCCGCGCAGGCTCTTGACCTCGGTGCCGACCAGCTCGATCCCGCACTCATAGCATTCTTCGATGAAGTAGTCGTGACGGGCTTTTCGGTTCGAAGCGATCGACTTTTTCCCCTTGCCCTTGGGCATGTGCTCACCTCCCATTGGGTACGCGCTTTCGGGTACGCGCTTTTTGAAAAAAGCTGGCAAAAACTTTCAGACCCGCCCTATTTCGCCCTTCACTCCGTTCGGGCGAATCGGAGCTTTGTGCAGATTCGGCATCGCCGAAGGGCCTGCGATCGTGCCGCTATCAGTCTAGCAAAAATCCGGCTTCGCGTAAAGCGGCGCGCGTGTTCGAACTGCGCGGGCGGGGTCGGCGACGAAAGGCAAAATTGGCGCCGATCATTTTGATTTGGGGCGACGGGGGCGGCGGCCGGTCGGATCGGCGTCGCGCTGGATCCTGAACTCGACGCGACGGGCCGTCGTGTCGACCGATACGACCTGTATCGTCACCGGGTCGCCGAGGCGGTAGATCTTGCGCGTGTGGCGGCCGACGACGCGGTAATTTTTGTCGTCGAAGTCGTAGTAGTCGTCGTCGAGGTCGGCAAGGCGCGCCATGCCTTCGCAGGTGTTCGGCAGCTCGACGAAGAGGCCGAAACCCGTCACGCCGGAGATCACACCCTTGAAGATCGCGCCGATGTGTTCCGCCATGTACTCGCACTTTTTGAGGTCATCGACGTCGCGCTCGGCTTCCATGGCGGCGCGTTCCCGCTCGCTGCTGATCTGCGCGATCTCGGGCAGCTTGGCGCGGAGTGCTTCCTGGCGTTTGTCGGTGAGCTGGCCGCGCAGCATGTCCTTGACGATGCGGTGGACTTCGAGGTCCGGATAGCGGCGAATCGGCGAGGTAAAGTGGCAGTAGAATTCGGCGGCGAGCCCAAAGTGGCCGAGGCTCTCGGCGGCGTAACGTGCTTTCTTGAGGGAGCGCAGCACGACGCGCGAGATCACGGCTTCACCGGGGCGGCCTTTGGCGGTTTCGAGCACGCTCTGGAGGGCTTTGGGGCGCAGGCCGTGTTGCGCGCCGCGAAGGCCCATGCCGAAGCCCCCGAGGAAGGTATTGAGCTCGGAGATCCGTTCGTCGTCGGGGACTTCGTGGACGCGGTAGATCATGGGGCGTTCGAGGTAGCTCATCGTCTCGGCGACCGTTTCGTTGCAGATCAGCATGAATTCTTCGATCATGCGATTGGAGACGCCGCGCTCGTAGAGTCCGACGTTGAGGGCGCGTCCCCTCTCGTCGACGTGGATCTTCGATTCGGGCAGGTCAAAGTCGATGCTGCCACGTTTCTGGCGGGCTTCGCGCAATGTGGCGGCCAGGCTTTCCATGTCCTCGAGCATGCCCACGAAGTCGGCGTACTGGGTGCGAAGACCGGCGTCCCCCTTGAGGAGGGCGGTGACGTCTTCGTAGACGAAGCGGGCGTGGGAGTTGATGACCGTCTCGGCGATGCGGTGCGACACGACGCGGCCGCGCGGGTCGATCTCCATGAAACACGTGAGGGTCAGGCGATCGACGCCGGGGTTGAGCGAGCAGATGCCGTTCGACAGCTCGACGGGAAGCATGGGGATGACACGGTCGACCAGGTAGACGCTCGTCGCGCGGCGGAGCGCCTCTTTGTCGAGGGCGCTGTTTTCCTTGACGTATTGCGACACGTCGGCGATGTGGACGCCGAGCAGGTAATTGCCGTTTTTGAGGCGTTCACAGCTCACGGCGTCGTCGAAATCCTTGGCGTCGGAGCCGTCGATCGTGACGGTGTTGAGCTTGCGGAGGTCCTCGCGGCGGGTGATGTCGTCTTCGTCGACGGTCTGCCCGATGGCTCGCGCGGCGCTCTGCACGTGGCGCGGGAATTCCTGCGGGATGTTGTGGGCGCTGATGATCGCGAGTACGTCGGTGCCCGCGTCGTCGGGGTAGCCGAGCACTTCGGTCACGCGGACGATCGGTTCGTTGTCGCGGTAGACGATCTCGCCGACGATCTTCTGGCCGTCCTTCGCGCCGGCCATGCGGCCTTTTTCGACCTCGAAGGAGACGCCCAAACGGGCGTTGTCAGGGGTCAGCGAGAAGGCCGATTTCTGCTTTTTCAGCGTGCCGACGATGCGCGTGTTGGCGCGATCGGTGACGGCGACGACCTCGCCTTCGCGGGAGCTGCCCTTGCCCTCCATGGTGCGCACGACGATCGTATCGCCGTGGAGGGCGCCGTTCATGTTGTTCTGCGAGACGAAAACGTCCTCGCCTTCCCCTTCCGTGATCAAAAAGCCGTAGCCCTTCGCCGTCGTCTGGAGGCGGCCGGTCAGGTAGCCGAGCTGCTCGGGCAGGGCGTACTTGCGCTTTTTCGTCAGGAAGAGCCGCCCGCTGTCGAGCAGGTTCAGCAGCACGCTTTCGGCCTCGATCTGCGGCGCGCCCGACAGATCGACGAGCGCCTGGCGGGACATCGGGCCATTCGCGCGCAGCGAACGTTCGACGATCTCTGCGATCGTCTCGTCGTCTTTTTGCGTGGCGCGTGTGGGCTTAGCGCTTCGGCGCGGCAGAGCTGGCTTGGCCGACGGGCGCTGGGCAGCCGCATCCTCGGTCTTGAGCGCGTTTGCCTCGGGAGCCGGTGTGGGGGTCGGTTTCGCGATGGCAGGCAGCGCGGCGGCAAAGTCGGCGACCGGTGGAATGCCGGGGGGCAGATCGCTGTTGTCGACCTCAAAGACGCGGCGTTTTTTGGCGGACTTGTGGCGGGAGCGGCCCTTTTTGCCGTTGCTGTTCGCGTCGTAACCGTTCGATGGGCTCTGGCCGAGCGGTGCGGCGGCGGCAAGCTGCACCACGGCATCCGCTTGCAGGGCGTCCGATGCGCCTGAGCAGGTGCTTGTGTGCTTGGGGGATGCGGTTTTGCCCTGGGTGTCGGCGGGCTTGCTCTCGGCTGCTTTGGCGTCGTTTGTCGGCGCATCGGAAAGCGGCGCCCTGCGTCGGCGGCGCTTGATGTTCTTTTTTTCGGGCGGCGCGGCGGTTACGCTTTCCGTCCGCGGAACGCTATGTTTTGTCTCTTCATGTGTCATTTCGATTTTTTGTCTACTCTTCTTTCTGCTATGTATGGGTTTTTCTACACTCTCTGTCATTCATTCTTGCCCGCAAAACGGTCTTCCAACCGGGATGGCACCAAGAAAAAACGGCACGCCCCTATAAGGTACGTGCCGAATCCGTTCACAAATTTACGCCGTGATCAAGCGTGAAATGATGACGGCTACAATCGAAAACACCCCCAGGACTGCGCCCAGGATCTTTGTCATGCGAATCAGTTTACCTTCACGGGTCTTGGACTTATTCCGGCCAAAAAAGCTATCGGTGTTGCCGCCGAACGCGGAACCGAGGCCGGAGCTCTTACTGTCCTGCATCAGCACGACCACCACCAACGCGATCGAGATGGCGACGCACACGATGTACAGGATCCACAACAATGCGGTCACTTCCATTACCTCCTGCATACAATTGCTTGGACATTCTACCACAGCTAGCCCGCGAATGCAAGCGTTTCCCGCCAAATCGACGCCAGAATGCGCAATTTAGGGCTTCTTTTGCGGCGCGAACGGCGATTTTACGCGTTTGGCAAATCGTGTTCGATCAGATTGCGGCCTGTCATATCGCTCGGAACGGGCAATTTGAGGAGCTCCAGGAGCGTCGGTGCGACGTCGGCAAGGCGGCCGCCGCTCCGCAAGCGGGCATTCGGGTGGGCGTCGTCGATGTAGATCAGCATGACGGGGTTGGTCGTGTGTGCCGTCCAGGGCTTGCCGGTGTCGGGGTCGATCATGAGCTCCGCGTTGCCGTGGTCGGCCGTGACGAGGCAGCGCCCGCCCGACGCACGGACGGCTTCGATGACCTGGTAGGCACATTGATCGACGGCGTGGATGGCCTTTTCGGCCGCTTCGAGCACGCCGGTGTGCCCCACCATGTCCGGGTTGGCGAAGTTCAAAATCATCAGGTCATAGGCGCCCGACTCGATGCGTGTGACGGCCTCTGCCGCGACTTCATAGGCGCTCATTTCGGGCTGCATGTCGTAGGTGGCGACCTTGGGGCTGGGAATCAGGCAGCGATCCTCGCCGGGGTTGGGTGCTTCGACGCCGCCGTTGAAGAAGAAGGTCACGTGGGCATACTTCTCCGTCTCGGCGATGCGAAGCTGGGTCAAACCCATTTTGCTGATGTAAGCGCCTAGCGTGTTGTCGAGAGTCGCCGGTTTGAAGGCGACGTGCACGTCCGGAAAGGCGTTTTCGAAGGTCGCGTCATACTGCGTCATGCAGACGTAGCGCACCGGAACATAGCCGTTGGGACGGGCAAAACCCGCGAACTCCGGATCGATAAAGCTTCGCGCGATCTCCCGCGCGCGGTCGGGGCGAAAGTTGAAAAAGATCACGCTGTCGTTTGCGCCGATCGTCGCGACTGGGCTGCCGTCCTTCACGACAACGGACGGCGTGATGAACTCGTCCGTGACGTTCTCGGCATAACAGCGCTCCATCGCCTCGACGCCGGATGAAACGGCCTGTCCTTCGCCGCGCGCGAGCGCCGCGTAGGCCTTCTCGACGCGTTCCCAGCGGTTGTCACGGTCCATGGCGTAGTAGCGCCCGATGACCGTCGCGATCGCGCCGAAATCTTGGCGGGCTATTTCGGCCTCGAGCTGCTCGATGTAGCCCTTGCCGCTCGTCGGAGGGACGTCGCGCCCGTCCATGAGGCAGTGAACATAGACGTTCGAAAGTCCCGCGTCCTTGGCCATTTTGATCAGCGCGTAGAGGTGGGTCAGGTGGCTGTGGACGCCGCCATCCGAGCAAAGGCCGATCAGGTGGAGCTTGGTCTTTTTGTCGCGTGCGCTTTCCATGGCGGACTTCAGCACGGCGTTCTGGAAAAAGTCGCCGTCCTCGATCGACTTCGTAATGCGGGTCAGTTCCTGGTAGACGATGCGGCCCGCGCCGAGGTTGAGGTGGCCGACTTCGCTGTTGCCCATTTGTCCCTCGGGCAGGCCGACGTCGAGTCCGCTGGCGGCGATCGTCGTCGTGGGAAACTGTTCGCGGTAGGCGGCGATGTGTCGCGCCCCGTCGAGCGCGATGGCGTTGCCATCGGCCTCGGCGCGTTCGCCGTAGCCGTCGAGTATGATCAGCGCGGTGATTGGTTTGGTCAAAACGCGCTCCTTACTTGTCGAAATGCACGACCTTGGAGAAATCCTCGGCCTTGAGGGAAGCGCCGCCGATCAGTCCGCCGTCGATGTCGGGCATGGCCATGAGTTCGGAGGCGTTCTTGGGGTTCATGGAGCCGCCGTACTGGATGCGCACCGCGTCGGCAGCCTGATCGCCAAAGATCGCGCGCACCGTGCCGCGGATCATCGCGATCGTCTCCTGGGCCTGTTCGTTCGAAGCGGTCACGCCCGTGCCGATCGCCCAGATCGGCTCATACGCGATCACGATCGCCGCGACCTGTTCGGCGGTCAGGCCGTCCAAGCCCTCTTTGATCTGTTGCGCGACGAAGGCGTCCGTGCCGCCCGATTCGCGCAGTTGGAGCGTCTCGCCGCAGCACATGATCGGCACCAGGCCCGCCGCGATCGCCGCCTTGACTTTCTTGTTGACCGTCTCGTTCGTCTCGGCGAAGTACTCGCGCCGCTCGCTGTGGCCGATGATGACGTGCGTGACGCCGATTTCGCAGAGCATGTTCGCCGCGATCTCGCCGGTGAACGCGCCCTTGGCCTCCCAGTGCATGTTTTGCGCGCCGAGCGCGATGCCGCTGCCCTTCAGCGCACCGGCCACCGCCGCCAAACAGACCGCGGGCGGACACACGACGACCTCACACGGCGCATCCTGCACGAGTGGCTTCAGCGCCTCGACGAGGGCAACGCCTTCGCTGGGCGTCATGTTCATCTTCCAGTTCCCCGCAATGATGGGTTTACGCATGGTGTACCTCCTTAGGAAGTCATAAAGGATTGAGAAACTGTATTTTTCTCTCCTTTTCTCGAAAGAAAAGGAGCAAAAGAACTTTCACAAGCACCCCACGAATCTCCGATTCGCGGGGACCCCGCTACACCCCTCAAATCTCCGATTCGTGGGGACCCCGCTGCGCCCCCCCGAACGACGAATACGGGGGTCCCCCCCAACACCCCGCCC
>JAVBLF010000116.1:0-32060 GCA_031553675.1 Eubacteriales bacterium
AACGCAGCCCTTTTCCATGCAAGTGAAAGTTGAGGAATTATCGATGGAAGACGAAGGAATCCGGCACCCTTGCGCCGGTTTCGTTTGGGGTACCCGTTTATTTGCGCACAAGTATTTCTGCATGTTGACGCGCTGTCGCAGAGGTGAGATAGAATGCCTCGAAAACCCAAAAGGACATGTTCCTTCCCAGGATGCCCGGCGCTCACCGAAGGTCGCTTCTTCGGCCGACACCAGCGCGACGACACGCGCCACAACAACCGTGAACGCGGCAACTCCACCAAGCAGGGCTACGGCAAGCGATGGCGTAAAGCCCGCGCTGCCTATCTCTCCAAGCACCCACTCTGCGTATCGAACGGCCAACTCCGATCATATTTCGCACGCTACTTTTTCTGCGGGTCCCTCGGCCGTGAAATGTAGAGAATATGAATCGTCACGGCAGCGCCGACGGCACAAAGCAGAACAACGCCCCACAGCTTGCCAATCGCAATCATGGACAAACACAGCATCGCCCACAAAAAGCACAAACTGATCGCGATCGTTCGCTTTTTCAGGCCCGTGCGCTGGCGGTAATTCGTCATATGTTCGCTAAAAAACCGGCTGCGCATTACAAATGCGCGCATGGTCGGGTTACCGGCGAAACATCCCGAAGCCAAAAGGACAAAAGGCGTCGTCGGCAGAACCGGAAGCACAATGCCCAACGCACCGACCCCCAAGAGCAGAAAGCCAGCGATGGTCAATAAGATCGCCTTAGCATTCATGGGGTGAGTGTGGCTTGGACCAAGCCATCGTTATCCAGTTTCGCCAGTTCGATGACCCTGCCCAGATGCAGGCCCAATGCTTCTGTCATGCGCATGCCGTAATCGTGATCGGCGAGGTAGCAGTGCACGGCGTGCCGGTACTTGATGTTTTCAGTGACTGGGGCCATATCGGTTGCCGTGTTGGAAATGAGAACTTGTTTCTTGTCTTCATCCATGAGCCGATAGAGATCGCCGCCTGCGCGGAAATTGTCGTCGCTGGGGTCGTCTTTGGGATCGTAGTGGTACATAGCCCCATCAAGCGCCAAAGGCGGTTCCATCACGTCGGGCTGCGCCGCCCAAACGCCCTCGCTGTTGGGGGTGTAGGCGACGGTTCTGCCATGGTTTCCGTCGGTGCGCATCGCGCCGTCGCGGTGGTATTCGTTCACTTCACATTTTGCGCGGTTGACGGGAATCAGATGGTGGTTGACCCCCAGGCGGTAGCGCTGGGCGTCGCCATATGCGAAAAGCCTTCCCTGCAAAAACTTATCCGGCGAAAAGCCGATACCTGGCACGACATGCGCTGGCGTAAACGCCGCCTGCTCGACTTCGGCGAAAAAGTTTTCCGGGTTGCGATTGAGCTCGAGCACGCCGACCTCGATGAGCGGGTACTCCCTATGCCGCCAAATCTTGGTGATGTCAAACGGGTTTTCGTAGTGGTTTTTTGCTTGTTCCTCCGTCATGATCTGCACATACATCGTCCAGCGCGGGAAATCGCCGCGCTCGATGGCTTCGAACAAATCTCGACCGTGGCTTTCTCGATCCATGCCGCAAACTTTGCACGCTTCTTCGTTTGTCAGGTTTTTGATGCCCTGTTGCGTGCAGAAGTGGAACTTGCACCAAACGCGTTTGTTTTCGGCATTGTAGAAAGAGAAAGTGTGCTCGCCAAAGAAATGCATGTGCCGGAATGTCGCGGGAATGCCGCGATCGGACATCACGATCGTCCGCTGGTGGAAGGTTTCAGGCAAAAGCGTCCAAAAATCCCAGTTGTTCTGCGCGGAACGCATGCCGGTTCGCGGGTCACGCTTGACCGCACGGTTCAGATCCGAGAAGTTGTGTACGTCGCGAATGAAAAACGTAGGCGTATTGTTGCCGACCAGATCCCAGTTTCCCTCGTCGGTGTAAAATTTGCACGCGACGCCTCGAATGTCTCGTTCCGCATCAGCCGCACCACGCTCGCCTGCCACGGTGGAAAACCGGACAAAACACTCGGTTTCCGCTTCCGGCTGCAACACTTTGGCTTTCGTGTAATTCGAGATATCCCCGGTGACTTTCAGCTTGCCGTAAGCGCCCCAGCCCTTTGCGTGCATTCTGCGTTCCGGAATGACTTCGCGGTTGAAGTGGGCCATTTTTTCCAAGAGCCAAACATCTTGAAGAACGACGGGCCCTCGTGGGCCGGCAGTCAGCGCGTTTTCGTTGTCGGCAACAGGCGCGCCGACTTCATTCGTCAACTTTTTCTTGTCGTCTGACATGGCTGTCTCCTCCTTCTCTCAGCACTACGGTTCGTTTTGTTGGTTTTTGCAATCAAGGCACATGTAGTTCACAACGAGATCGAATGAGAGAATGGGATGGGCGAAATGGCTTGAGAGAAACTCGCCCAGAGCGGGAATCGAGAGATCCATCACACGGCCGCACTTGATACAATACGCATGATCGTGAGGTTCGATGTTTCGCTCAAAAAAATCTGCGCCCGTTGCTCTTTGAATCCGCCGGATCTTGCCGGCTTCGGCGAAGAGGCTTAAATTGCGATATACCGTACTCAAAGAAGCGCTGAGATGCACTTGCTTGACCGCGACGAGTACCTGCTCCGCCGTCATGTGCGTGTCTGAGCGTAAAATGATGCGAAGAATCGAATCCTGAATTTTGGTCATGCCGTACACCACAACAATTTGGGAATAGGAAGCGTTCCTAAAATTAGCCTACACCAAATCCGAGTTCTTGTCAAGGAAAGATGTGAGCAGCAGCGAAAGCAATTGGGTGGAAAAATGCCAAACGTGCGTGCAATGATTTTAAGGAGAAACAAAAAGAAGAGCCGCCATAGAATTCGGCTCCCCTTCGTCAGGTTGGGCTCAAGCAATTTTGCTGTGGGTTATTGAAACGGGTAATTAAAATGTGATACTGCTGTTCTTAGCTCAGTATTTGATGAACTCGCGGCATCGCGCAAATTCATCTATGATGACGTTGACGCCCCACCACGATTCATCAACCGAAAAGACAAAAGGAATATAGGATCCACCCTTTGCGGACTCGGTTATGGTTTTGCGTACGTCGCTTCGGATGAGGTCTTCTGTCAACTTGCCCATAGAATCGAGCTGGGCATATTTTTGCATATCCATTGTCGTGAAATAGTTGAGTTTTCCATTCGTTTGTTGCTTGAGCTTCGGGATATCATTGATATGCATTCCCTGCCAGCTTGTGACGCCAATCTCGCACAAATCGGGAACAATCGGCTCAACCAATCCACAGGAGTGTTGTTCAAAGAATACGCCATGCTGCTTGCAGAAATCCGCCAGTCTCGCCGTGTTCGGCTTAATCAGTTTTCGCCACAGCTCGGGGGAAAGCAGCATTGACGTCTGCGAGCCATAGTCGTCATGTTGGCAAATGATATCAGGCTTGTAGTACGCAATGAGTTTCTCGTAAAGTTTCAATTTGTGGTCGGTGATCGCTGAAATAAATTCAAATGCTTCGTCGGTATCAGTTAACAACGCGACCATCGATTCTTCCAGCCCGAGAAGTGTCTGAAAGCGCTCGAATATCCCATTCATGACCCAGGAGGCGAGTACGAATTTTTCTTTGTCGATTTCATCGGGTTTATCAAGCTTGACTGCCAGTTCCCAATCCCACGCATCCAAGTCTGGAAACTTTACCTGCTCACGCCAATTGGAAATGTCGGACACGATCGGGATAGCCGAAGGGTCGGGCAATGGAGCGTTGCCTGTTTCTTCATAGATCCATTCAACGCCGAACCAGTCTTTGCCGCCTCTGTTGTTCGGCGGCCGCTCAAGAAATCCGTTGACGTGCGCCATGATATGCATCGCGGTAAAATCGGGGAGATGATCAGGCATCTCATGCCTATAGCACTTGAGAATGTTCTCGCGTTCCGATACTGCCATATTCTTATCCTCCTATCGAATTAGCGTGGGCTCAAGATAATCATAGCAAATCTGCAAGGCAAAACAATCAGAAAGTATTTACTTGCGTCAATCAACTTTAGGAGTATGAAACTTGCAGTTGCTTTTGGCTCGAATGCGGTAGCGTCAGTTGACAAGCAAGAAGCGAAAGCGTTAGACTGTTGTTATAGAAACAAAGCTGAAAGAACCGTCAGACTTTTTCATGTTTATCGACGATAGAATGGCACTGCTCAATTGGATTGGGAGATGCTGGCTTTGAACATTCAACAAATGAAATACTTTTTGTGCATTGCGAAAACCCGAAACCTGTACAAGGCAAGCGAAGAATTGTCCATCACGCCCCAGGCGCTGAGCAAATCCATGCGAACATTGGAAAGCGAACTGGGTTCGACGCTTCTTCAACGAACGGGAAACGGTTCTCAGTTGACAGAATTTGGAAACAAAGTGCGCCCCGTCATGGAGTCTCTGATTCGCCAATACGACAGTCACGTGGAAATCATTTACTCATTGGCGCAAAAGAACAAAAAATTAATACGAATCTCTTTTGAACACATTTTTCTCCCCTTCATCATTCCGGCAGAGTTCAATGGCAGGTTGGGAGAAATCAATACGAAAACTATCATCGCTAATGATGTTGCCCAGTGCATGGAAGATGTTGCAAAGGGCAATGCGGATATTGGGGTATGTCAAAAGCTTGACGACTTTGGAGAACTTGAATATGTTCCGATAATTGACGAGCAGCCCGTCATGCTAATGCATAAAGACCATTGGCTCGCGAGCAAAGAGTCGCTTCGACTTTCAGATTTGAATGGCGTTGAACAGGTATTGCCTATACTGAATTGCAATTGCTTTTCGTCGTATATTGACGCATGTATTAAAGAAGGTTTCTATCCCAATTTTGTTTTTGAATCCTCCGATCTTAATACATTGATCAGAACGGTTCTCGCGAACAGGCTAATCCAGTTTACGGCAAGCTTTGCCTTGACAGAATATTCTTCGAAACAACTGGTCACGCGTCCAATTGTGCATGAGTCTCTTAGAATGCAAGTGGGGTTTCTCATCGATCCTTCACGCAAGCCAAAGCCGCATGTAAAATCATTTGTAAATGCTTTGGCAAGTTTTTATGGAGCAAATGATTGGCTTTAGATTTTCGAGATTGTAAACGATATTCAGGGAGATCTCGTAACGATCGATGCGATGGGATGTCAAGCAGATATCGCATGCAAGATTCGTGAAAAAGAAGCCGATTACATCCTAGCTGTCAAGCAAAACCAGCCTTCGTTGCACCAAGAAATTCGCGACACTTTTGCTTGGATTGACCAAGAACTTCCAATTGGTGCATTCGAAACATGGCAAAGCGCCATGGAAGATGCGCATGGACGCCTGGAACATAGAGAATTAACCGTTGCTTTTTGCATTGACGATGAAGGTGAACAGGGCAAATGGAAGGACCTGCAAACAGTCATTCGCTATCGCTGTCTTCGTACCATTGACAACAAAACCAGCGAATCTACCCGCTACTACATCAGCAGTGCCGACGCTCCTGCCTCGCAATTTGCATATTGGATTCGCAATCATTGGTCAATTGAGAACAAGCCACGCCAAACGGCGTTGTGAGGCCCGCCGATGAGATCAAAGTAAGACGACTGGGCTTGCCTTCCTATGCAGGCGATTGGGCCGAACCAGACAAGATCAATTACCTGATTGAAGAAAACGGCACTCTTTGCGTAGCAATTTATAACGAGAACAACAAAAAGCTCAATCTGCATGTCTATAACGACGTCCTGAAACTGCTGGATACGTCAACAAATGAGCGCGGAACGCTTCGCGTTGGTATACACAGTCCTCAACAAGAAAACGCTCGAATCCCAGCTTGAATGCAAGATATTGGACGCAAGGGGAGCGATCGTCGCGTATCGTGACTTCCCCAACACGCATTTTAGCGCGAGTTCATTGCCAATTTTCTACCAGGATCAATTGATATGGATCGGCAGCGGTTCTGCGAAAAACGTCGACGCGTCCTACTATTTCTACTCCATTGGCCTTCAAAGTCCACAAACGCCGACCATGCCGACTTTGACAGACACAATCTCACCAACGAAACCCCAAAGTACGCAAACCGGAACTTCACGCGTCGAGGATGTGCCGTCAAATGGGAAAACGAAGAAGCATTATGGCGTACTGACTACAGACGCCAAACTGTACAAGAACAGCAGCGGCACCGCCATCTATGTGACGATCAAAAAGGGCACGAAGCTTGAGGTCCTTTCGCAAACTTAGACACGCTATCGCATCGTCTATGGCAGCCGCGTGGGATATGTGCTGAAGAAGTCTCTAAAACTGACCAAATAGCGCACAATTGGCATCCGGGAGCGCAAGCGCGGTCATGCGGTGCGCGAAGGCATGCAGCCGCGCAGAACCTGTTATCATCCAGCATATACAGCATGCAATGTCTGTGATAGAATAGAATGGATGCGCATTGCAACTTCATAGGTGGAGCATGAATATTTCCATATCTGTCAACCAAAATCAGCTGCTGGATGTCTTGATCAACGTCGCGACGATTCGTCCCGTTTTCATTTGGGGTGCGCCGGGCATCGGCAAGTCGTCGATCGTAGAGCGATTTGCCGCCGAATTGGGTCTGCCTTGCGTATCCCTGCTCGGAAGCCAGCTTGCGCCGGAAGACATCATCGGCGTGCCGCAGATCCTCGACGGCAAGAGCGTGTTCTGTCCGCCTCGCAGCATCGCACGCGAAGAGCCCTATTGCCTCTTTCTCGACGAATTGAATGCCTGCTCGCAAGAAGTGCAAAAAGCCTTTTATAGTTTGATCCACGACAGACGCATCGGCGAATACTTCTTGCCGGTAGGCTCGATCATCATCGGCGCTGGCAACCGCGCGCAGGACAACGCCATTGTCAAGCCCATGTCTTCGGCGCTGATCAACCGCATGTTCCACGTTGAGCTGGTTGCCTCGCACCGCGACTGGCTGGAATGGGCGGGGCAAAACGGCATTCATCCTTTCATCCTCGAATACATCGGTTTGCGGCCCGACCACCTTTGGCGCCAGCCCCCCAAGACGGAGGAACCCTTTTCGACGCCGCGTTCCTGGCACATTTTGTCCGACGCGCTCTATGGCTACGGCGACGACATATCGGAACGCGACCTGGAGATCGCGTCTTCGGGCTGCCTGTCGCCCCAGCACGCGACGCAGTTCCGCGCCTTTGTCAAGCAGATCCGGAATCGCTACGCCCTGTCTGCCATCTTGGACGGCACACAAAAATGGCCCCATGAACCTGATAACCGCGACGCTCTCTACTTTCTGGCGCAGAGTTTCCGCGCGCAATTGGTCAAAGAACTGCCCGTCGACAAGAACAAGCTTTCCGGATCCGCGCAGAGCTTGGCTGTCCGTGCCAAAGCACTGATGAAAGACCTCGCGAACATCAGCCTGGAGATCGCGCAAATGGCCGTTTCGCCCAGTGGCGGCGGCACATTGCCCGACTGGTTTCTCGTGGAAGTCGTGCGCGACCTCCCGCGCCTCGCGGAAAAGAAAGGGAAGTAATGGCCTCGAAAGCCAAGCAAAAAGCCAAGGAGCAGCAAAACGTCGCACTGCGCCAATTTCGAGACGCTAACCTCATGGTCGAGCGGCATCCGATCTTCGCGCCTCTGACGCGCTTTGCGCACATCGGGCGCCACGAACGTCAGGCATATCCTACGCAGGGGATGGTGCTGGTGTTTTCGAACGGCGATCTACACTGCCATCCCAAAGTGCGCGCGGAAACGGATGTTTGGGCGCGCGCAATCGCCCATTGCCTGCTGCATCTGGGCATGGAACACTTCGTCGAAAAGAAGGAACAGCGTTTGTGGAATTTCGCTTGCGATCTGGTCGTCGAAAAATTCTTAAACGATCTCAAGTTTGGCAAGCCGCCCTATCCACACGACTTGCCTTCCGGCATCTCGACGGAAGAACGGCTCTACGAGCGTTTTTTGCAGGACGGCATCCCCGTTGCGTTCACAAACTTTGGCATGGCGGGCGAAAACGTCATGGATATGCGCTTTGCCGAGGCCGACAACATGTATCACTTTTACCGCAATGTGCCCAAATCGTGGGCGTCTGTCTTCGCTGCGGGGTTGAACGACGCCGTGCAAAGCGCCGTCAGTGTCGCTGCGGGCTATGCGGAATCCTTGCATGCGCAAGACAATTCGTCGTCCATGACCCAAGCCGCGCGCGCCAAACGTTGGTTTATCTCCAGCTATCCCTTGCTCGGCGCGATTGCCGCCAACTTCAAGCTGATCGAAGATCCCTTGGTCTGTCAGCGCATGGACATTTCCATCGCGGCTGTGTCCTGCCAAATGCAAGAAATCTACATGAACCCTGCCGCTTTGCTCACGGACGAAGAATGCCGCTTTGTCATGGCGCACGAATTTCTGCATGCCGCGCTGCGTCACGACGCCCGCCACGCTTGGCGCGACGCCTATTTGTGGAACGTCGCCTGCGATTATGTGATCAACGGTTGGCTGACGGAGATGGGCCTCGGGGAAAGGCCGGTCGGTTTGCTTTACGACGAACAGTTCAAGGGCCTCAACGCCGAAGCGGTCTACGATCGCATCGCCACCGACATGCGGCGTTACCGCAAGTTGGCGACGCTGCGCGGTGTCGGTCTGGGCGATGTGCTCCCGGGCGACGAGCGTTGGTGGGAGCGCAGCGATGGCGTCGATCTCGACGCGTTCTACCGTCGCTCGCTGGGACAAGGGCTTAGCTACCACGAAGAACAGGGGCGCGGATACCTGCCCGAAGGCTTGATCGAAGAGATCCGCGCGCTCAGCCAGCCGCCGATTCCTTGGGATGTCGAGCTGGCGCGATGGTTCGATGAGCAGTTCATCCCCTTGGAGAAAACGCGCTCTTACGCGCGCCCCAGCCGCCGCCAGTCCTCGACGCCCGACATCCCGCGCCCAAACTGGATCGTCTCACAGGCATCGCTCGACGGCCGCACCTTCGGCGTCGTGCTGGACACCTCCGGTTCGATGGATCGCGCCTTGCTCGCGGCTGCACTCGGCACGATCGCCAGCTACAGCATGGCGCGTGACGTTCCCGCAGCACGCGTGGTTTTTTGTGACGCTGAGGCCTACGATCAAGGTTACATGAAACCCGAAGACATTGCGGGAACCGTCAAGGTCAAGGGTCGCGGAGGCACCATCTTGCAGCCGGGCATCGATCTGCTGGAACAGGCGGATGACTTTCCGGAAGACGCTCCGCTTTTGATCATCACGGACGGATATTGTGAAGACCGCCTCATTCTGCACGGTCGCGAGCACGCTTTCTTGATTCCGATGGGCGCGCAGTTGCCCTTCGTGCCGAAAGGCAAAGTGTTTCGCGTCAGATAAACGAGCGCAACATTACACGTAAAAAACAAGCGGCGTACCTTCACGGAACGCCGCTTTTCAAATCAGCTTCTACCTCAGATCTGAAGGCCGGTGCGCAACGTATGCACGCCGTTTTCCAAAAAGGCTTTCAAACAGGTGAGCATGTAGGTCCAGCCCTCTTTGTTGCCCACCAGTTGATTCGTCAGATCATCGCCCGGAATCCAGCCCGTTTCGCGCACCTCGACGAGGGTCCCGCCCGCCTCCGGATGAAACCGCATGTCCACCGTGCGCATCGCTTCTCCCTCCCCCCAGCGGAACACAATCCGCTCGCCGGGGCGGGCTTCGTCAACCCAAATCTCTACCGTCGCGCCATACTCCGCGTAGGTGAGCGAGACGTGCTCGCCCGCCATCCAGCGCGTGGAGCTTGTGGAAAACCAGAACTTCCCGATCTTTTCGGGGTCGGCGAACGCTTCAAAAACGTCCAAAGCCGGGCGAGCGATCCGCATTTTGGTGATCAGTTCGATGCTCATGGCGACCCTCCATCCTTGGCAATTGTCTGCCTCTTTTTTGTCCCTTCTGTCATCGATGGTTTAGCGTACACAAGCGCATACGGCTTTCCGATCCTCGCCCATAGAAGCGCGTCCGGCGGGCTTCGGCTTGTGGGGCGACGATTGCGTTATTCCACTTCTTTGTCATTTCGAAACATTCGCACGCTGCTGATCATCAAGATGACGTTGACGACTATGAGCGGAAGTCCCGCGACGATGGAAGCGGTTTGCAGCGCTTCGAGCGAACCCGTTTTCCCGCCCGATAACTCGTCGACGAGCATGAGCCCCACGGAGACAGCCATGCAGACGATCGCCCACAGCAAGCGATGCCAGCGCGGCGGCTGCTCGTTACCGGACAGCGTTTTGGTGCACACGGATGCGAGTACGTAGGCGGACGAATCGATGGTCGTCGCGAGAAAGACAAAGCTCAGGATCACGAATATGACGATGACCACTGGGGAAAATGGCAGGCTACGCAGGATCGCCATGATGCCAGCGTTGCGCCCTTCGCTCTGTAAAATGGCGTTGAGATCCAAAGCGCCCGTCTGCTGCAAGTGCAGCGAGTAGCCGCCAAAAACGCCGAAGCACAGCCAGCATCCGAGCGTACCCCAGATCAGTTCGCCGAGGATGACCTGTCGAATGGTCCGCCCGCGCGAGGTTCGCGCCACGAACAAGCCCATCATCGGCATGTAGGCCAGCCACCAGCCCCAATAGAAGATCGTCCAGTTTTCCGGAAATCCACCGTTGCGTATCGGGTCGGTCCAGAGGCTCATGCGGGCAAAGCGTTCGAGCATCAGGCCCACGCTGTTGGTTTCCATCTTCAAGATAAACGCCGTCGGCCCCGCAAACAGAATGAATGCGACGAAAACGGCGGCCAGGGCGACGTTGAAATCGCTGAGCATCTTGATGCCCTTGTCCAAGCCGCGAAACACACTGGCGCCGAAGAGCAAAAGCCAAAACAGAAGGATCGCGAGCCGCACCACGAGGTCGTCTTTGACGTGCAACACTTGACTAACGATATGCGACAACAATGGCGCGCCGATCCCCAGGGCCGTTCCGATGCCGCCCAGAATCCCGAAAATAATCAGCACGTCGATCAAAACCTTGATCTTACCTGCGTGGCGGCGCGGCAAAATGGGGGCGCAGGCCGCGCTGATGCGCAGGCTTTTTTCGCCGCGGTTGTGGATCATGTAGGCTACACAGACGGAGGCCGGCACGTAGAGCGCCCAGGCGCTGATGCCCCAATGGTATTGGCCGTACATGTGCGCGTACTCGTAGGCTTCCGGTGAAAGGGGGGCAATGTTGAAAGGCGGGGCGCCCAAATAGTAGATCGGCTCCATGAAGCCCAAGATCAAGATGCCCGTCCCGATGCCGGACGTAAACATCATGCCCGCCCATGAAAACTCGCTGTACTGTTTGACGGCGTCCTGTCCGCCCAATTTGATGCGGCTGTATTTGCTCGAAGCCAGCCAAAACATAAAAACAAAGCATGCGACGTGGATCCAGAGGTAGGCCCAACCCAACTGGCCCGTACAAAAGGCAAACATGAAGCGGATGGCGCTTTTCGACGACGTGGGAAACAAAGTGAGCGCGACGATGATGGCTAAGATGATGAGCAGGGAGGGCCAAAATACGTGTTGATCGACAGTCGCAAAGGGTTTCTTTTTCATGATGCGCACTTCCTTCCTGGATGCAGATCCGCTCGTCGTCAAGCTTGATGAAAAAGTAGACACGTTGGTGTTCCGTGTCTACTTTCCCTATCAAGCGGGACTCCATGTCGCACTTGTCATTCAGGTATCGCGGGCGATCGCGGGCATGGCGCGCTGGAGGACCGCCAGGCTTTTTTACGCGTTGAGCACCGAAGCCATGTAGGCTTGCAGGTCCTTGTCCAGTTCCGAATCGATGAGGGTTTCGGGGGCCCGTGCCAGGATGTTCACATACTTCTCATGCGCGCGCTCGACGATCGTCTTGCAGCCCTTCGATTCCCACTCGCCGTGGCTGTCCCAATCGGAGATGCTGGGGGTCCAGCGATCGCGGAAGCCTTCGAAGGTGCTGTCGTGCATGATGTATTCGCCGTGGTGGCCGACTTCCTGAATCGCTTCCGTCGAGAAGGAATAGTCGTTGCCCTGGAAGCCCTTGGCGATGTGGTAGACGCGCTCGATGATCTCGGTGTCCATGATGAATTTCTCGAAGCTGACCGACATCAAGAAATCGAGCACGCCGAGGCATTCGTTGTGGAACATGGCGCCGCCCAGAACCGAAAGCAAGAAGTTCTGCATGGTTTCGAAACCGGCCTGGTAGTCGGGCACCTTGGCGTCGGTCATGCCGGACATGTGGCGCACGGGCAGTTTGTAGAAATCTTTGCCGAGCTGGAAGTTGGCGATGTTGATCATCAGGCCTTCCGGCGTGCCCGTGCAGTAGGTTCCTTTTTTCATGAAGCCCGCGGTGGAGCCGGGCGAATAGATGACCGGCGCATTCGGGTTCGTCAGCTTCGAGAGCGCGATGCCAGAAAGGATCTCCGCATTTTGCAGGATCACGGTCTCCATCAGGCTGATCGGGCCCGAGATGCCCGCCAGGATGCAGGGAAGAACGGCGACGATCTGGTTGCGGCTCGCATAGCCCATGATCGTGTCGCAGACGTCGGGCGACCACTTGAGGGGGCTGAGCGGGTTGGCGCCGATGTGCGCGCAGTGGTGGTCTTCGAGGAATTTGTCCTTGCCGAAGGACATTTCGTACATGTTCAGCGTATGGTCGATGTAGGTGCGGTTGTTGACGAATCCGATGATCGGCTTGTCGGTATGCTTGATGGTTTCGTACATCATGACCAGGTGTTTTTCTTTTTCGTTCAGGTCATAGATGTCGATCGGATAGGTGCCGGTGATCGTACAGACATCGGTCGCCTGGCAGAGCTTCTGCATGTTGATGTAGTCCTGGCGCGTGCCCGGACGGCGCGTGCCGTCCATCTCTTTGACAAAGCAGGGACCGACGCCGGGTTGCACGATCTGTTGCTCTCCGACGACGACGCTGTTTTTCGGGTTGCGCGCCGTATACGGGAAGGTCTTCGTGCAATGGGACAGAACGGATTCGATGTCCTTGTCGCTATAGAAGACGGTTTGCCCCTCGACCTTGACGCCGTGTTTGCGGCAAATGTCCAACGCTTCTTCCGAGTGGTAGATTACGCCTGTTTCGCGGAGCACCTTCATCGATGCGTCATGGATTTTTTGCAAGTCTTCCTTGGCGACCATTTCGACTTTCGGGAAAAAGCTCATGTAAATCTCCTCCTCATATCGTGTGAAACTGAGAATCGGTGGACATCGAAGTTAGGCCTTTTGTTCTTCGGGGGCAGACTGGCGAGATTCGAGACGTTCCCGCGCTTCGGAGGCTTCTCGTATCTCTTTGCCCCACGTGTTCTTGATATCCTTGAAGAAGGCGGCGACGATCAGCACGATGATGATGAGCGTCGGCACCGAAGCGATGATGGTGATGCTCTGCGAGACCTTGATGCCACCCATGTAGACCAGAGCGATCGCGATCGCGCCCAATGCCAGCGACCAGAATATGCGCACCCAGATGGGCGGTTCGCCGTCCTTGGGCGAGAGCTTGCCCGTGACCATGGCGAGCGTGTAGGTGCCGCCATTGAGCAGGGTTTGCATCGAGATGTAGCCGTAGACCATCAGGCAGGGCATCAGGAACTTGGCGAGCGGGAACTGCTGCCAAATGGCGACAATGGCTTCGCCCTGGCCGCTGCTCTTCATGATTTCCGCGATCGGAACCGTGCCCGCGTTGAGAATGTGCATCGAGTAGTTGGAAAATACCATGAAGAATACCCAGCTCCCGGCGGTCGATGCGATCAGGGAGCCGAGGATGAATTCACGCACCGTACGGCCGCGTGAGATGCGTCCCAGGAAGAGCGCCGATTGCAGGGCAAGCGCCACATACCAGGCATAGTAGAATATCGACCAATCTTGCGGGAGGCGCGATTGGAAGTGGGGGTCGGTCGTCATGGTCATCTTGAAGAAATTGCTGAACAGATGGCCGAGTGTGTCCGTAAACGTGTTGAGGATGTAAGAGGTGGGGCCTGCAAAGAGCAGGAAGAGCAGGAGCGCGAAGCCGAAATAGACGCGGATGTCGCTCAGAAGCTTGATGCCCTTTTTGAGGCCCAAGTAGAGCAAGCCAGCCATGCAGACCGACCAGGAGAGAATGATGATCGCGTCCATCTCCAGAGAGTGCTCCAGATTGAACACTTTGCCCGTCACGGCGGACATGGTCGGCACGTTGACGCCCAAGCAGGTGGCCATGCCGCCGATCAGCCCGACGACGAAGAAAACGTCGATGACCTTTCCGAGCCAGCCGTTGACCATTTTTTCCGGCAAGAAGGGCGCGCAGGCCGAGCTGGGCCGAACGATGTCGCGCTTTTTGACGAAGAACGAATAGGCAAAGGCGAGCCCGATGAAGATGTAAATCGCAAAGACGAAGAAGCCCCAGTTGATCAGCGGGTAAGCCAGCGCCCACGGTTTGGCCGCATTGGAAAAAGGTTCGATGCCAAAAGGCGGCGTCTGCATGTAGTAGAAATACTCGATTGTGCCCCAGGTCAAAACCCCCAGGCCGGCGAATCCGGTGAAGATCATGCCCAGCCAGGAGATCGTGCTGAACTCGGGTTTTTCATTTCCAAGCCGCTTTTTTCCATAAGGCCCGAACGCGAAAAAGAGGCAGACTCCCAAGACAGCCAGGAGCAACCATTCGTAGACCCATCCGATCGTGTCCGTGATAAAGGCAAAAGCCCCTACCATTGAGGCTTGCGCTTTGTCCGGATCGCGGAATACCCAGATACAGAACAGGACCACGATCACAAGGGAAGGAAAAAAGATGGCGGACTCGATACCAGGGATCCCTTTTTTGCTTGGTTTGTTGTTCATGAACACACCTCCGTTTTATTTGCGCTATCAGGGCACTTGCCCAAAATCATCTTGGCCGCCCATGCAGGCAACATGGCGTGCATTGCCCATACCAACGGCCGAACGCCTTGCATGGGATTGCGCAAGTCGCCTGAAACGCTGTTTGTATGGGTATGAAAACGAATGGCAGTTCAAACGTGCCTTGGCATAAATCGGTATCAAAATACAAACCACTATCGCATGGCTTTTGTAAAAACGGATTTGGTAAATTATTAACCTTGCAAAATCGATATAGAATCTTGGGCACTTGTATTATATGTGACGGCAAGCACGCTGTCAAGCTAGCCAATTATTGATCAGATGGCTTTCGGATTGAGATCTTGGCCTCTTGTTATGGCGCGGCTTGCGAATGCATGCCCAGAGTGTCGCCTACAAATTCAAGGTGCAAAAAAATCAGCCCCCGGAAGCTTTGTCCGAGGGCTTTTGCGATTCACCGTTCCATTTTGGGGCTTACGGCCAACGGCTGCATGTGTCAGCCTTTGTACTTGCTCGTACCCGTGACGTAACGCATGGAGACGTAACCCGTCGAACCGTTGTAGCTTGTGCGCGCCCAGGAGCCTTCATACGCGGCAATTTTGATCGCCGTGCCGTTCGGGAGTTCGGCGAGTACGGCGCTCGAGGCGTCAGGCGTTTCGCGCAGGTTGAGCGTACCGCCATTCGTCGTCACGACGCCGCTGTCGTAGGCGTTCGGGTCGTACTTGACGTAGCCCGCAGCGCAGTACCCCGTCTGTCCGCCATGCGACACGCGCAACCAGCCCTCCAGCACTTCGAGGATATCGACCTGCGCTTGATTCGGGATGCCGAGAAGCACCGAGGCTGCACCGTTCGGCTCTTTGCGAAGGTTGAGCGTCGAGCCCTGCGTCGCAACCGTGCCGGTGTAAAGCACCTCGCTTGACGGTGTCGGCTTGGGCGTGCTGCTTCCCGTGTATTCGACGAGATCGCGCGAGACATAGCCGACGGCGCCGCGGTAGAAGACGCGCACCCAGCTCGCCGTTTCGCTGATCACCGTCAGCGAAGCGCCCGACGGCAACACCGTCACAACGCTGCTGGACGTGCTCGCCTTGGCGCGCAGATTGAGCGTTTTGCTCGTCACACGGACGATCTTGCCGCTGGGCTGTGCCGACTCGCCGCGGTAGAGCGCGCTTCCTTCCAACGCCCCCTTGTCGAGCACGGCAGCCGTATACTTCGAATCCCTCACGCCCTCAAATGAGATGGTCTGGGTACCGCTCGGGCAGTTGTCAAAGATCCATTTCGCATCCGAAACACGCAGGCGCACGCAGCCATGTGAGGCGCGCCGTCCGAGGTTGTTGAGCGAGGTCTTCACGAGTGTCGATTCGTCTTTTTCGTTGTAGAGCACCGAGTGAAAGAGATACGGACCGTTGAAGCGCGTCCAGTATTGCGCCCAGACGCCGAATTTCGTAAAGTAACCCCAGCGGTACTGGGAACTCGTCGAATAGGTACCCAATGGCGTTGGCGTCTCGTCTTTGCCGGTCGAGCAGATCATCTGGCGGTAGAGTTTGCCTTCTTTCGTGTAGGCGGACACCACTTGGTTGATCACGTCGATGCGGAGTTCGTAGCGGGCAGCGGCCGCTTTGAGGATTCGTGGTTGTGCGGTGGCGGTTGCGCTTTCGGGGCCCTTGCCCGTGTCGCTGTCTTCGAACTCGATGTATGATTCGGGGTTTTTGGGATCCATGTCATTGGCCTCCTCTGCGCCCGTTTGGGCGTCAAGAACTTCATCATTTGCGTAGGCGGTGAGCGAGCCCGCCATCAGGAGTGCGAGTGCGATCCCCAGGATCGATTGCAAACGTCGTCTCATCTCATTCCGAACGGCGCGCATTCCCATTTCGATCTCTCCCTTACATCTCAACATGTCTTCTTTTTGCATTCTCTTATTCAACTATTCTTATATTATCATCGTAGCAACTCGTCATAGTATATGCAAGCCTTGGTGAGACTTTCCCCGAAAAAAAGCGAAGTTCAGCAATTTGTCGAGCATCGGCAAGCTTTCAGCGCCGTGCTGAAGCATTTCTAACGATTGACATAATTTACAAAAAGACGTAAAATAGCAACGTACAAATTCTACGGGATGTGAACTGATACTTTGCATGATGAAAAACAATCGCCGTACAAATGCTTGGCACTCTGCGTTTTGCGCTTCCGGACGCCGATCCTCGCCGCTACCCTTCTCACACTGATCGTCGCATCGCTGCTCAACTTTTTAGTACTGCCCCCGCGCTTTTCGTCGACGGCCTCGGTCTTCCTGCTCAACCGTCCAGACGAGGCGCTTCCCGTTTCGGTCGGCGATCTCGAGGCGAGCACCCGTCTGATCAACGATGTTCGGGCGATCACGGAAAGCCACAAAGTGCGGAGAGACGTCGCTGCGGCCTGTGGATTGCCTGATTTGAACGCGTACGAGATCGACACCGCAGCCATCAAAGAAACGCGCGTCATTCAGTTCTCTGTGACGGGGCCGTCCGCCTACATGACGGCGAACATCGCGAACGAAATGGCGCTCCGATCGTCGATGGAAGTAAGCGACATCTTGCGCTACCGCGACATCTCCTTCCTCGACGCCGCCGAAGTGCCGAGCCGACCGTCGGGGCCTACGCGCGAGAAAAACATCGTCCTGTCGGCTGCGATCGCCTGGGCGCTGGCGACGATTGCGGCCTACGCATGGCAAAGCTTGCATCCGACTTTGCAAACGATAGACGACGTCGAAGCAGAGGCCGAACTGCCTGTGCTCGCCTTGCTCCCCTATGCGAGCAAGCTCGAAACGACCTTTTCGCCCTTCGATGTCACGTAACAAAAAAAGTGCCCCTGCGGGCACTTTTTGGAAGGCTTGCGTCAGTAGACGATCGTGAGCGCCGACTTGATTTTGTAGCTGTCGTAGTTCAGCGCGACGAGGGCGTTTTGCGTAACGTAGTAGAGCGTGTCGCCGACGTAGGCGAAGCGGCTGTCGTTCGAGTTGGCGTAGTAGTCTTGGAGTTCGAAGCGCGCGCCCTCCTTGAAGCCTTGGGGCGTGACCTCGACGACGAGGCCGCCACGCCACGACGTTACGGTCGCGTCTCGGTCGCCTGTCTTGATCTCGCTGTCTTCGTAGTAGAAGGGCATCGTCATCGTGCCGCGCGAGGCGTCGAACATGATGGTCTTGGGGTTGCTCATGCCGATCGTCGTCGTGTTGGGGCCGCCGATCACGAGCTCGTGGATCTTGGCGGGTTTTTGCGGGTTGGACACGTCGTACATCGTGAACTGCACGCCGCCCGTCCGGTAGCCGACGTGCTTGTCTTTTTGCTCTTTGTTCTTGACATAGGTGTTTTCGATGCAATAGCCCATGCCGATCAAGTACTTGTCCTGAAAGGGATGCAGGTAGCCTGTGAAGCCCTTGAGGTCGAGGGTACCGGCCTTTTTCGGGCTGGAGGCCGACGCGAGGTCGAGCACGAGCAGCGGGTCAAAGCCGCCTGTCGTCGCGACGTACGCGGTGTCGCCGCGGAAGCGCACACTGTCGAGGTAGGTATCCCTGGCGATCGCGTCGAGGTGCCCCGCCTGTTTGAGGGTCTTGGCGTCGAAGACCGTGAGATCGATTTGATTTCCCGTCTTAGCAAAATAGCGGTTTGACAGCACGCGGAGAGTACCTTTCGACTCGTCGAGCGAGAATTTGTCCTGGATCTGTCCGCTGACCTTCGCCATGGCCGCAAACGAATAGCCTCCTTGCTTCGTGTCGAAGCGCGCGATCGTCGTGTGGCTGTTCGTCTCTTTCGCTCCGATCGGAAAACAGTCGCGCATGCCCGATTCGATCTTCGCGTCGTACTTGCCGCGCAGGCGCTTGGGAAGCGTGAGGTAGATCGCGTTTTTGCTCATGTAGAGTTCGTTGCCACTGCCCGTCTCGTAGGTGGACAGTTGCAGCGGCTTATCATCGCTGCTGAGATCGACGGCCGCCAGCGCGACAAACTGGATCCAGCGCGTATCGGAATAGACGCTGAGATAAATGTCCTTCGGCGACATGACGTAAAACTCGCTTCCCAGAGCGGAATCCTGGTATTTGGGCAGGATGTCGATCAAAGGCGATTGGTCATAAGCTGACATCGTCTGCGAGGCCAGCAGGTAGAGCGTGTTGTTGTAGAGGCGGTTCGTGAGGCTGTCGCCCTGAATGTTGATCTGGCGTTTGAGAACGATCTGTTTGGGATTCGCAATGTCGTAAATGTCGATGCCGGTAAAGCTGGCGTCGTTTCGGCGGTACATCGACATCGGCAGGTTGCTCTGGTTGGCCTTGACGCCCTCGTAGATGTTGACGTTTGTCTTGCGCGAGACGATGACGAGGTTTTTGCCGCTGATGTAGAGATCCTGATAAGTCGGAAGCTCTTCCCCGATCCGCGCGTTGGGCTTGAGCATGCCGATCTGCTTGGGCGTGCCCGTGCGGACGTCGAACACCGCAATGCCCTTGGAGGGATGGAGGTAAAACAGCGTATCGCCGTCGGTCTTGATGATGTCGGATTCGTCGACGCCCTCGACCTGGGTGTTGGTCGTCGAGTGCGCCTTGGCCGACGGATAGGTCGAGGTGATGGGCGCTTCCTCAGCCTCATCAACAGGCTCGTAATCGGGCTCGTCGATGGGTTCCGCAATGGTTCCCTCTTCTAAGGGACCGAGGGAATCGCGGTTGTCGTCAGTTCTCGCCGTCTTGCGTGGCACGTAAAAGCGCTGCAAGAGCTTGGTCAGGCTGGGCGCCGCGTACCAGTTCGATCCCTCGAGCTGGACGGCCTTGGCATTGGCGTTCGGGTCGAGCGCGTCCTTGGCCTTCCCAGTGTTGAGGTCGATCATGTCTTCAAAGTCGTAATGCAACAAGTCATTGACTTTGATGCGGCCCGTGGCGGGCAGAGGCGTCAGTTTCACGTCGGTGCCCAGCACCGTTTCGGTGCCGCTCTTGTCGCTCGTGACGGTGATGCCGCCCTCGCTGGCCGCCTGGGCAAACGGCGCAAGCAGACAGCTCAACGCCGCAAGCGCGCTCAACGCGGCAATTCGTTTCCAAAACATCGATTGACCTCCTTCGTTCAAAACATTCACACCTAGGAACATTAGACCTGTCCGGAAACCCGCTTTTGGTAGATTTCTGAGCCAATATTTCGTTATGCAAGGAAGCGCCGACGACGCATAATCGAAGAAATTCTGCTAGGAGGCGCTGACGCGGCAGAGCGGAATATTGGCAGGAAAGATGCTGAAATGGGGTTTTCGGACAGGTCTATTATACATCTTTCGGTAACACAGGGCAAATCAAGCAACTTTTTCACAGCAAGCTGGGTTTTTGCGCCAGATGTGGTATGATGGAATGCAAATGGAAGGGAGTGCGCGCCATGCTGACGACGCCAAAGGAATACGCTGACTCGCTCGACGAAGCGGGCAAAAGCTGGCTCACGGAGTTTCTGCAATACATGGACGAGGCGCACGGCGATATCCCGCCCATCATGTTCCGCCAACGGCCGATGTTCAAGGTAGGGCAAAGCTATGTGCTCTTCTCCGTCGCGAAAACGTATTTCACCGTCCATACGCTGAACTTCGACTTGATCGAGACGCTTCACGATACCTTGCCCCGCGCGAGCTTTGGCAAGGGATGCGTCAAAGTGAAGTTCTCCGACGACGCGGCCAAGCCCATTTTGAAGGCGTTGATCGACGAGATCGTCCGGCTGAACCAGCTCGAATGCCCGCCCGAAGTCGATGTCGTGCCTGACTTGCCCTACGAGGAAGCCCTTGTGAAAGCCTTTTCGGGGAGCAAGGACATCTGGCTTCCGCTCTACGAAGCGCTCCGCGATGCCGCCCGCGAACGGCTGCCGGCATGGGTCGAGTACTTCCCCGCCGTCGGCTTGCGCTGGAAACACGAAAGCACATTCGCCGACATCGGCGCAACGAAGACGGCTTTGCGCGTCGAGTTTTATCTGGACGCGGCGCATCCCGAATGCCGGCCCATCAAGACGGTGCAAACTTCAAAAAACCGTGTCGCGCACACCGTCGAGCTGACGGATGCCGACGGGATCGGCGCGCTTCTCGACTGGATCGCGGCCTCTTACGAATTGACGAAAAAGTAAAACATGGAAAATGAGGCATAGAAAAAGAGCGGTCGATTCGGCCGCTCTTTTTGGCGTTGCTTTTTGGGCTTTGACGACTACATCGCCTTCACCTTGTCAAAGTCGTGGTCGAGATCGCGCGACGGAGGCGGCGTCACGAGCGAGACGACGACGATCGCCAGGCAGGAGAAGACAAAGGCCGGAAGCAGTTCGTAGATCCCAAAGATGCCGCCCAACGGCTTGATCGCCATCTTCCAAAGGAAGACCATCGCCGCGCCCGACACCATGCCCGCGATCGCGCCCTGGAGGTTGATCCGCTTCCAAAAAAGCGAGAAAATCAACGTCGGCCCAAACGTCGCGCCGAATCCCGCCCATGCGAAAGAAACGATCGTGAAAATCACGCTCTTTTCGTCGAGCGCGATCAACATGCCGATCACGGCGATCGCAACCAGCGTGATGCGCGTCACGGTCATGACTTCCGAATCGGCCGCTTTCTTGTGGAACACGCCCTGGTAGAGGTTCTTCGCGACGGCTGACGACGCGATCAGGAGGTAAGAGTCGGACGAGGAGATCGTCGCCGCGAGGATGCCGGCCATCATGATGCCTGCGACCAGTGGCGGCATAAGTTTCGTACTCAGGATGATGAAGACGCTCTCAGCGGCGCTGGAACTCAGCAGTTCCGTCGGATAGAGCGTGCGCCCCACGATGCCGATCAAGACCGCCGCAAACAACGAAATCAGAACCCACACCGTCGCGATGCGGCGCGAAGGCTTCAGCTCATCCGCATGGCGGATCGCCATGAAGCGGAGCAACACTTGCGGCATGCCGAAGTAGCCAAGCCCCCACGCCATCGTAGAGACGATGGTCAAAAGGCCGTAGCCGCCCGCCGCGCCGAAGAGTGGTTTGCCCACCGCGTCGATCTGCTGCACGCCATCCACGACCTGGGGCGTAGCGATGCCGAAGAATTCGAAGAAACCGGGAATGTTCTTGGCGTTGTCGAGCACAGCGTTCAGACCACCGGCTAATGTCGTACCGACGATCAGCACCAGACAGAGCGCGATGACCATGACGATCGCCTGCATGAAGTCAGATGCGCTCTCGGCCAGGAAGCCGCCGAGAAAGGTGTAGATCACCACGAAAGCGGCGCCCGCGATCATCATGGGGATGTACTTGGTGCCAAAGATCGTGCTGAAGAGCTTTCCACAGGTCACGAAGCAACTCGACGCATAGACCGTAAAGAAGACGAGGATGAAGACCGACGCGATCGACATGAGAATTTTTTTCTTTTCACGGAAACGATTGCTGAAAAAGTCCGGTACGGTGATCGCGTTGCCTGCGACGACGGAATAATTGCGCAGACGACGCGCGACGATGAGCCAGTTGACATAGGTGCCGATCGCGAGGCCGAGCGCCGTCCAAAACGCGTCGGCCAAGCCGCACCAATACGCGACGCCCGGCAAACCCATCAGCAGCCAGCCGCTCATATCGGACGCCTCGGCGCTGAAAGCCGCCATCCACGGCCCCAGAGAGCGCTCGCCCAAAAAAAACGCCTCGCTGTTTTCGTTGGAGCGTCGCATGAAGTACACTCCGATGCCAATGACGAATAGCACGTAAAATAGCATGGCAAAAAAGATCTGCAATTTGCCGGAGTCCATAACTTGTCCCCCTTGTTTTTGCCTTATTGTACCACATTCGCAGATCGAAGGGCGAACTGTTCCGAAAAAAAGCCCGCTACTGCGGGCCGGTATGCTTCAAGCGCTTGAGATGACTTCGAGAAAGCGCGCGATCGTCTCTTCTTCGGCATCGCGATCGGCACGTCCACGCCCCAAACGATCGCAAAGCCCCAATCGCGCAACGTCGCGCGGGTCGCATTCGCGTTTCATGCCGGCGACGTCGGCAAAAGGCAATCCTTTGACGACAAAGAGGATTTGCATGTGCCAGCGGACAAGCGCCGCAACCCGTCCGACGAAATCCGCATCTTCTGTCAGGCAAGCAAAAAAGCGACGCACGAGCGCCGCGCCCGCCTTGTCATGGTCGTATGACGTGATGCGCCCTTTCCGACGTTGGGTCGTCGTGGCTTTGCCGATGTCGTGTAAGAGCGCCGCCCACATGAAGGCCAGCGGATCGCCTGCGCTTGCTTTGACAAATGCCGCCTCATCGACGACGAGCATGGTGTGCTTCCACACGTTTCCCTCGGGGTGATGGGTGGGCGATTGCGGGACGTGCTGGAGGCGCGACAGCATCGAAAAAGGAAACGCGTCGAGCGCTCCGTTTCGCAAGAGCGCTTCGAGCGTTTCCGACGGCTTGGCGTCTTCCATCAGGTGGGATGCGATCGTTTCGAATGTCGCTTGGATCGTCATCGTCACGTCTCGGTGGGGTCGTCTTCGCGCTGGTGCGAGCCGCTGCGCCCAAAGACGGCACGCGCACTCTCGGCTTGCGGGTCGTGCTTGACGTGCTTGGAACGGAACTTTCCGTCAATGCGCTTTCGGTTTTGCGTGCTCTTCATCTTTTCTCCCATCGTACTTCTCCTTGCTTTTCAGTCGGCATGCCGCTTTTTTATTCTCCCTCGCATCCATGTCGGCATGCGTGACGCTTGTTGGAAAACGCTACGCTGCGCCATGCGCTTTGAAGTACGCCTTCATGTCGGCTGCGATCACACTTGGTTTCGCGTCATAGGGATAGAAAAAGCGGTCGAGTTTACCGTCTGCGTTGGGCACGCCGGGCTTGACGATCAGGAAAAGGTATTTGATGGTCATGCCGCTGACCATGCTTTTGTCGAGGTCGAGAACCGCACAAAAATCGACGTAGTAGCGCGTTTCGTACGGCGCGACCTTGTAGGCGTGTTCGGAAAATGCAAAACCCGAAACGTTCCGCGTGTACTTCATCTGCGTAAAGCCACCTTCTACGGCGGCATAGATGACCTTGATTTGCTCTTCGGCATTCAAATCATAAACGGATGCGCTGTAAAATCGAAACGGTTCCGTCTTCCAACCGCTTTTCCGGTATACGTCGAGCAGTTCTTTCGTCATGCTTGCGCTTCGGATCAGCTCTGAATTGACTGGAAAATCAAGCGCAGCCGTCTTGTCGATGGGCTTGGCTTCGTCTTCATCGTAGTGTTTTTGAATCGCCTTCGTCACACCATCTGGACCGACGCTGAACGGAAGCACTTCGACAACGGGGTCGTAGATGTTGGTGCCGAAATGATAGCGCATGTGGTCCGGAACGATCCAGGCGCCCATAAGTCTATTCTGCCTCTGCGTGTCAAATACGAACGTTAACGCGTTTCGGACGCTGCTGTCGAACGGGGCTTTGTGGATTTCACAGTTCCATTCTGCCCGATAAAAGCTGAGCCCACTTTGACCGAACGAAAAACCCGAAAGGCCACTTTCGACAGAGACACGATTTTCCTTCTCCACAAGCTTCCGATCTTGCAAACTCCAAAACGCTTCGTCGTCACTCGTGTATGAAAGTGACCAAGCGAACTCGCTCGCATCCCAGCCATATTTCCTTAGAAATTGGGTGAGGCTTTTGCGTTGGTCGCCTGCGGGAACTCCCGTCCCCGGCACCATTTCCGTCGGAGCCATCGCCGCCGCACGGGAAGCAAGCGCGAGGCAGATCAACAGCGCGGTCACAGTTCTTGTCAATCGCAACGTTTTCATGAAAACCTCCTTGCCGCGTGCACATTGTACTCCATCATCATAGCATACAAGTATGAACAGGCCACCAACAAAGCAATAGTTTGCACGCAAAAGAAAGAACGCCCGTTTCCGAGCGCTCTCTCTTCACAACACATTCCAATCGAAGGAAGAAAGGTCATTTAACGAACGGCGTACTGTACCGAGAGAAAGTCGGGCTCGGTCGCCGTTTTGGGGGTTACGCCCTTGATGAAAAGGCGGTGGGTGAATTTTTCGTAGATGCCGGCCATTTCGCGAAGGACGTTTTCTTTGGAAAAGAGCAGCGCCATCTCGCGCGCGCCGACGCCGATCGCGTCTTGGTGGGCGAGGGCAACGAAGATGCCGCGGGCGAGTGCGTCGACGTCATTGAGCGGGAAGAGCATGCCTGAGCAGCGGTTGACAACGATGTCGTTGTGGCCGCGCACGTCGCTGGCGACGATCGGCACGCCGCAGGCCATCGCTTCGAGAAGGCCAGTCGCATGGCCGACGCGCTCCGACGCGCTTAGGACGACGTCGCTGGCCTGGATCCACTCGGCGACGTCATCGACCTGACCGGGGAAGCGCACCCAGGGTTCGAGCTTCTTGGCTTTGACGAAGGCCTTGAGCTTGTGCATGCGAGGGCCGTCGCCCAGGTAGTAAAGGCGCAGGCGGTGGTCGCGTTCTTCGGCGGTCGCCAGGCCGTAAATGAGCATTTTTTGGTTGTGGCGCTCCTCCCAGTTGTTCGTCGAGAGCAGCACGCGTTCGTGCGTACCGATGCCGAGCTTGGCGCGGAGGGCGGCTTTCGTCTCGGCGGGCACGGGCGAAAAGCGTTCCGTGTCGATGCCGATGCCGTGCGAGCGAGCGCACTCGCAAGAGGAAAAGTGAACGTTGCGGGCCAGAACGTAGTCCTCTTGTTTCGACGCGACGATCAGGTCACAGTGTTGGGCGAGCTTTTTTTCCAGGGCATAGTTCGTCGCGTAGTTCGACCCATTCATCCCCCGTTGAAAGGGGAAGCCGCTGAAAGGCGCATAGATGACGCGCGTGCCCCTTTTTCGCGCGTCGCGGGCAGCGAGTCGGCCGACCGCGCCACAGACGGTTTCGCAGCATTGGATCACGTCGTAGTGGGTGGCGTCGATCGCGCTTTTGAGCAGGCGATAGGCTTCGACATTGCGGGCTGCGTAGGGCGAATCGGAAAACGGGATGTCGTATTGGAAATCAGCCTCTTCGATCACCGCAGCGCCGTGACAAGCGACATCCACCCTCCAACCGTTCAAACGAAACAGGCGTAGAAAATGCGCGATCCGCACATTGGCATACGCATCCGTGGGGACGACGAACAGCACCTTGGGAAGATTGGCGCGCTCAGCATGCTGGGTGTTCGAAAGCTCTCGCATCTTGCATGACTCCTGTCAACATAGTGTATTAATGGGTTGTTATCCTTATCCTACCGGAATCGTACAAGAATGTCAAGTTCGGAATTTTACAATACCAATATTATCTGGAATATAAATGGTGAAATTCTGGAGCGTTTCTTTCGCTTCATGCTCCTACATATCTAGGCTCCCGCATTTCCGTTTTCTATCAATCCAGAAAAAAGAATCGTGTAATATTTTTTCGCATCCAGCGCATCGCCGTCACGATTGGACGGCCTCGAAGCCGGTCATCAAGGCGGACAATTCTCTGTCGATTCGAGACAAAAAAAGCGACCCGAAGGTCACTTTCTTTGGAGTGTTGTTTCATGCGGATTCAGCCAATGGCAGGCCGCGGATTGCGGGGACGCCAAACTACTCGCGATAATCGAGCGCGTTCATGTCGATCAAATCCACTTTGAGCTTGATCGTCTTGCCGTCGCGCCAGACGGTCAGTTCGACCGAGCCGCCGACGTCGTAGCCGGCGATTTCGTCGGTCAGCGCCTCGACAGTCTTCATGGGCTTGCCGTCGATGGCGGTGATCACGTCGTCCCGACGGATACCGGCCTTTTCGGCGGGGCCGCCTTTCACGGTGCCCGCGACGTAGACGCCTGCGGGCGCGCCCATCTTTTCGAGCAACGCTTTGATCTCGGGGACGGTCTCGCCGTCGGACACGCTGACGCCGAGCGCCGGGCGCTTGATTTCGCCGTCGAGGATGAGCTTTTCGATGATCGGCATGACGTCGTTGATCGGAATCGCGTAGCCGATGCCCTCGGCGGGGATGCTGCCGCCGGTCTCATCCATGCCGGCGACGGTGTATTTGAGCGTGTTGATGCCGATCACTTCGCCTTTGTCGTTGACGAGCGCGCCCCCCGAATTGCCGGGGTTGATCGCGGCGTCGGTCTGGATGAACTCCTGGCGATGGCCGCTGTCGAGCGTCAGTTTGCGCTTGGTCGCGCTGATGATGCCCTGCGTCGTCGTGCCCGACCCTTCGCCGAGGGCGTTGCCGATCGCGATCGCGATGTCGCCGGGGCGCAGTTCGTCGGAGTCTCCGAAGACGGCGGCGGTGCAGTTCTTGCGCTCGACCTTGAGGACGGCGAGGTCGCGGATCGGGTCGCTGCCGACGATCTCGGCTTCCCACACCTCGTCGCTGTCCTGGAAGCGCACGGCGATCGATTGCGAGTCGACGACGACGTGGCTGTTGGTCACGATGAAACCATCGCGGCTCAGCACGATGCCCGAACCGTCCGTATACCCACCGTATCCAAAGCTGGTCATCGTCTCGACGGACGGAAGCTCGCTGGCGATCATGACGACCGACGGCGATACGAAAGCCGAAATGTCAGCGAAAAGGTGGTTGGGATCGAAGGATCCGGCCTTTTGGGATCCGATCACGGGCATGGTGTAGGTGGGCCGCTTGGGTTTGGGTGTCGGAGCCAGCGTCGGCGTGGCGTTCTCTTCTTCGAGGGCTTTTTCCTGCGCGCGTCTCCCTTCGCCAAAGGGGTCGCCCGGGATGAGGTAACGGTCGTCGGGGGCAGCGGTGCCCGGCGCGCCGTATTCGAAGCTGGGCTTGGCGCCATAGCTGTAAGCCTGGCTCGGGTACTTGCTGCGAATTGCGTGGAGCATCGCGATGCCCGCCGCGATCAATGCGACCGACAGCACGATCGCGCCGATGAACAGCGCCATCAAACCGCGCTCCGCCTTTTCGCCCTTTTCGGCCTTGTGTGCGGCCTTTTGGTCGAGCTGGGTCCAGAGCGGAGGCGTTGGCTGGCTCGGATCGGAATAAGCGCCGGTTTCGGTAGTGCGGAGCGCCGAGCCAAAGGGGGGCGCTTCCGCACCGGGAATCGGCGCGTTGGGGGCGATGTCGTCCGTCGCGGATGTGGCGGCTTCGTCGCCATGCGTCAATGCGCTTCCAGCGCTTTCGGGCGCTTCCTCCTCGCCCGTGATGCGCGCCTTGTCACGCTCTGTATCGTCAAACTCCGTGTTTTGATTATCCACACTTTCACTCCTCATGTACGGGGCATTTTTCGCAATTGTGTCACGTCATTATAACACATTTGCAACACGCAACACAGACATAATTCCTGGAAGCGCCTTGGGAATGGGGTTTGTCAGCCCCTTGGAAAAAGCGTATAATGGGGAGGTTCACGGTTGCGGCCCCGCGATCGGGCCGCACCCACCGCCGACTTTTGCGTACCGGAGGATTGTTCATGAACCGCGAAGACGCATATGCCCTGCTTTGCCGATACACCCCGAGCGACGCGCTGCAAAAGCACGCGCTGACGGTCGAAGCCGTCATGCGCCACTTTGCGCACCGGCAGGGCGAGGATGAAGATTACTGGGGGATCGTCGGCCTCTTGCACGACGTCGATTACGAGATGTTCCCCGATCAGCACTGCGCAAAGGCACCAGAACTGCTGCGGGAGGCCGGCTATGGCGAGGACGTCATTCACGCCGTGTGCAGCCATGGGTGGCAGCTCTGTTCCGACGTCGAGCCGACGCTCTACATGGAAAAGGTGCTCTATGCCCTCGACGAACTGACCGGCCTCATCGCCGCGACAGCCGTCATGCGCCCGTCGAAGAGCGTTCACGACCTCGAGACGAGCTCGGTCAAAAAGAAGTTCAAGGACAAGCGCTTTGCCGCCGGCGTCAACCGCGACGTCGTGGTGCGGGGCTGCGAGATGCTCGGCATCTGCCTCGACGAAGCGATCGGCGAAACCATACTCGCCATGCGCGCCGTTGCGCCCGCGATCGGCCTCGAGGGGCAGGTATAGCGTTGGGGTGTTTTTCTTTCGGCGATCCGCGTCTGGATCGGGTGAGGGACGATAGTTGAAAAAAAGCGTAGAGGTGTCCATCGGGCACTTTTGCGCTATGATGTGGAGTAAGGCATGAACGTATCTGTACTCGGTTGTGGCCGATGGGGAACCTTTCTGGCATGGTATGCCGACAAGCGCGGCCACGACACGGTTCTCTGGGGGCGATTCGCTTCGGCCCGATTGAATCGCCTGGCCGAAACGCGTTGCAACGACTACCTCAAGCTGCCCGAGAGCCTCGCGCTCTCAGGCGACCTGAAGGGAACGGTCGAGCGCGCTGATTTCGTGATCATCTCGATCAGCTCACAGCAGCTTCGATCGCTTCTGCGCGACATCCGCGCATCCGGCGCGCCCTGGCAAAAGCCGACCTACATCCTGTGCATGAAGGGCATCGAAACGGGCACTGGCAAACGTCTGACCGAGATCGTCTCCGAAGAACTTCCCGGCGCGACGTCCGCCATCTGGGTCGGCCCGGGGCATGTGCAGAGTTTCGTCGCGGGCGTGCCCAACTGCATGGTCGTCGATTCCGCCGATCCCGCCGCGCAGGATGCCGTCATCGCGGCGTTTGGCAACGACCTCATCCGCTTTTACTACGGTGCCGACCTGATCGGCAACGAGATCGGCGCCGCCGCGAAAAACGTCGTCGGCATTGCGGCGGGCATGCTGGACGGCCTCGGTCTGACCGCGCTCAAAGGCGCTCTGATGGCGCGTTCGCCGCGCGAGATCGCCCGCCTGAACGAGGCGCTCGGCGGGGATGCCCAGTCGGCATACGGCCTGGCCTTCCTCGGCGACTTTGAAGCGACCCTTTTTTCCCCCAACAGCCACAACCGCCAGTTTGGCGAGGATTGGGTGCGCGGCATCGCCTTCGACAAGCTCGCCGAAGGTGTGGCGACGGCGGAAGCGATCGTCGCGCTCGGAGCGCGTTCCGGCGTCGAACTTCCGATCTGCGCCTGTGTCCACCGCATCCTGGCCGAGCGCCGCGATCCCCGAGCCGAGCTCGACGGTCTCTTTGCCCGCCCGATCAAGCGCGAGTTCGCATAGCAGCGCGCCGTCTAAATGCCCTCCCAAACGCGGGGAGGGCGTTTTGTTGTCCGTATAAATGTGCCGCGAATCCGCATACAATGTACCGTTTCTATGTACGGGACACAGGGGCAAAGCGGGGATGAGCATCGACATCTTCGTCGTCGGCGCGGGTGTGTCGGGCGCGATGGTCGCGCGCGTCTTAGCGGAAGCGGAGCGAATGTGCGCGTCATCGAACGCAGATCCGTGTTTGGCGGCAACTGTTACGACGAAAAGGACGGCAATTGCCTCTTTGTCCAACGTAACAGTCCGCCCATCTTCCGCACGAAGCAGGCCATGTCGCCGCGTTTGTCGGGCGGTTTGCGCGGATGCGACCCTAGGACACAAAGTCCTCGGCGCGATCGCGTTTCGGTGGATTATGGCGAAATGAGGGAGAAGAGATGAGCAAGAAGGTCAGACCGATCGAAAGCGGCTTCCGCAAGCTTGGATGGGCGCTCTTTGCGTTGACGCAATTCGGCTTCTTCTGCCTGCTCGTGCGCAACGCAAACATGCCCGCCCTTACCGACGAGTCGGACAACATGCTCGGCGGCCTTTTGATCGGAAACGGACAGGTGATCTACCGCGACTTTTTCTCCCACCACATGCCCCTTCCCTACTACGTTTCGGCCTGGCTCCGCCTCGCGTTCGACATCCGGACGCCCCAGGGATACCGCCAAGCGCTCGCCTTTCTCACGCTGATTTGGATGATCGCGCTCTTTTTCCTGCTGCGGCGGCGTTTTCGAAGCGCGCGTTTTTCCTTCGCCTTTCTCGGGTTCGAGGTGCTCTTTCTCGCCCTGTTGCCGCGCTTTTCCGGCTATATGTTGCTCGCCGAAACGCTGGGTGCCATGGCGCTCATACCGCTCTTGTGCTATGCGATCTTCGATCCGGCGCTCGACTTCGGCGCATTTGACCGGACGGTCGTCGCTCTGTGCGTGTTTTGCGCTGTCATGAGCTCGGTCTTGGCCATCTACCCCCTATTCGTCTGTTCTGTGTACTATGTCTATGTGCGCAGCCGACAGTTTCACGCGCTCAAAGCCATCCACCGACCCGAGTTCTGGGGGCGCGAGTTGACGTTTGCCGCGGGAATCCTCCTGCCCTTCGCCCTATATGCGGTGTATCTCGTGGGTACGAAGTCGTTCAACTCATTTGTCGAATGCGCCTTTCGTTTCAACGTCGCGCATTACGCGAAATTTAACCCGTACGCGGGTTTTCCCTTTGGTGCGCTGTTCGAGGGGTGGAAAGGGCTCGCCAAGCAAGGGCAGGCGTTTTTATCGGTCTTGACGACACGAAAGGCCCATTCCACCGATCTCGTCCATTGGGTGCTTTTGGTGGTGGCGGGCGTCAATGTCGCCGTCCTCTTCCGGCGCGATCGCGCGAGGGCTTGCTTCCTTGCCGCCTTTCTCTTCGGCTGTCGGCTACAGCTCGGCTTCCATTGCCTCCCCTACTGCCTTTGCGTCGCGGCTTCCTGTCTCTTCACGCTCGCCAGCCCCACAGACAAGCAAAGTGCGCGGACGGCCGCTTCGCCGCGCAGACAACGCGCGCATGCCGCGGTACTCGTTTACACAGCACTTCTTTTGATCGCCTCTCTACACGAGTTTCACGCGCAGAGCTTGCGCGGGGCTTGGCATTCTAACGATATCGGCGATTCCTTTCAAAGCCCCTACCTCGAATACATCGAAACCCTGACGAAACCCGGCGACACGATTTGGGCCGCGCCGCTCGATCCCAATCTCTACGTGATGTCGGGTCGCTTGCCAGCGTCCTATTCGAATACTTATCTCCCCTGGCAGGCCGACGACCCAGCGATCGAAACGCGGGTGCTCGGCGACCTCGCAAGCACGAAGCCCAAGCTAATTTTTTTCACGAAAGACAGCGACGTTTGGGGGCACAAACTTGGCGAATACGGCGCGCCGATTCTCGCCTACATCCAAAAGAACTACCACTCTTTCAGCACAAACGGCCTTGACGCCAACGTCTATATCCGCAACGACTACTTCAACGACGCTTGGCTCATGTGGTCGAAGCACCAACGTTGAGGCACACAAAAAAGCCCCCCTGGAATCCCATACAAGACTGAACGAATGGGATTCCAAAGGGGTTAAGGCGATCAGCCTCAACGGGAGTTGAACATTTTTGTTCAACGCACCGGGGTTGAGCGCTACGCGCGAAACGTGACCCTTAAGTCGGGGTATCCTCTCAGGTCCCCCAGGGTATCACATATGGAAGATCGGATCCTAACGTCGGGCTTTCAGAGCGAAGACGTCGACGTCGAGTATAGCCTGCG